>JABWBJ010000333.1 GCA_013360595.1 Gemmatimonadaceae bacterium
CCGCATCGGCGGCCAGGCCGTCGAAGGCATGGCGCGCCAGCCCGAAGCGGCCGGCACGATCCAGACGGCGGCGCTGATCCTCGCGGCGCTCATCGAAGGCGTCGCGCTCTTCGGCGCCGTCATCGCGTTCCTCATCCAGGGCAAGTACTAGATCCTCCGCCGGCGCCGGCCCCGGGGCCGGTGCCGGCCGCTCGCCCCTCCACGGGCCGCTCTCCGTCCTGACTTCCGTCATCCCATCTGCCATCCGTCCGATGTCCTTCCTGTTCCTGAGCCTCACCGCCGTCGCGGCCGAAGAAACCAGGGCCGACCTCCTCTCGCCCAGCGGCGGGCTGATGTTCTGGACGATCGTCATCTTCGTCCTGCTGCTCATCGTCCTCTCCCGGTTTGCCTTCAAGCCGATGCTGGCCGCGGTCGAGGCGCGCGAGCGCTCGCTGCAGGAGGCGATCGATGCCGCCCGGCGCGACCGCGAGGAGGCCGAGCGAGTGCTCGCCGAGCATCGCGCGCAGCTCGAGACGGCGCGCGCGGAGGCGCAGAAGATGATCGCCGACGGCCGGGCCACGGCCGAGAAGCTCCGCAGCGACCTGCTGGAGCAGACGAAAACGCAGCAGCAGGAGATGCTGGAGCGCGCCAGGCGTGACATCGAGACCGAGAAGACCAACGCGATCGCCGCGCTCCGGCGGGAAGCGGTGGATCTCGCGATCGCGGGCGCGGGCAAGGTCATCGAGCGCAACCTCGACAGCGACGCGAACCGGAAGCTCGTGGAGTCGTTCCTGGGGTCCGTGACGCTCGGCGGCAAGGCCTGATGCGCGCGACCACGATTGCCCGGAACTACGCCGAGGCGCTGCTGGTGCTGGCGCGCAAGGCCAACGACCTCGACGGATGGGGACTTGCCATCCAGGGCGTGGTGAGCGCGATCGAGAGCGACGCGCGGCTGCGGAACTTCCTGGCCGCGCCGCAGGTGTCGGCGGCGCAGAAGAACGCCGTCATCGGCAAGGCCTTCACCGGGAAGCTGCCGAAGGACATGGTGCGCTTTCTCCAGAAGGTCGTGATGAACCGGCGGCAGATGCTGATCCCGACCATCGCGACCGAGTACGGGAACCTGGTCGATGAGGCGACCGGCCGGCTGCACGCGCAGGTCACCGTCTCGCGCGAGACCTCGGACGCCGATCGGGCGATGATCGCCGCCCAACTGTCGCGCGCGTTCGCGAAGACGGTCGTGCCGCACGTGAGCGTGAATCCGGTGATTCTGGGCGGCGTGGTCGTCCGGGTCGGGGATCGGGTGATGGACGGCTCGGTTCGCCGGCGGTTGAAGACGCTCCGGGCCCGGATCGTGACAGGGCGATGAGCGCAGAGCGCAGCGGGCGGCGCGCCGCGCGCGGTCTGCGAGCCCGCGTTCCCCATTCTCCGTTCCCCATCCCAACGCGATGAGCGGCCGCGTCGAGATCACGACGGTCCCCAAGCCCTGGGGCCACGAGATCATCTGGGCCAGGACCGACCGCTACGTCGGGAAGATCCTGCACATCAAGGCGGGCCACGCGCTCTCGGTGCAGTATCACAACGTGAAGGACGAGACGGTGTTCCTGCTCTCGGGCGAGATGAAGTACTGGGTGGCCGTCGAGCGCCAGGCGCCGGGCGCCAGGCGCACTGACCCGCCGAGTCACGAGTCACGAGTCACGAGTCACACTCCGCGGACTGCGGGTACGGGTGAAGTCCCCGCCGCCACGCGCGAGCCGATCCCCGACCTGATCGACGTCCATCTGCGGGTCGGCGACGCGTTCCGCATCACGCCGCACACGATCCATTACATGGAAGCGGTGACCGATTGCGACGTCCTCGAGGTGTCCACGCCCGAGCTGGACGACGTGGTGAGGATCAAGGACCGCTACGGCCGCGAGGGGACCAGCGCGCCATGAAGGTCATCATCCCGCTGGCGGGGAAAGGCACGCGGCTCCGTCCGCACACGCACATCACGCCCAAGCCGATGCTGAAGGTGGCCGGCAAGCCCGTGATGGCGTACATCCTCGAGGACCTGGTCCGGCTGGGCAGCGTCGAGCAGGTGGTGTACATCACCGGGCACCTCAAGGAGAAGGTGGAGCAGTACGCGCGCGAGTCGTTCTCGCTGCCGGCGGTCTTCATCGAGCAGAAGGTCCAGGACGGCACCGCGGGCGCCGTGGACCTCGCGCGGCCGTACGTGGATCAGCCCGTTCTGATCATCTTCGTCGACACGATCTTCGACGCGGACCTGTCGGTCATCGACCGGACCGATGCCGACGGCATCATCTGGGTGAAGGAGGTCGAGGACTACCAGCGCTTCGGCGTGGTGGTCACCGACGCCGACGGCCACATGACGAAGATCGTGGAGAAGCCGAAGACCCCGATCTCGAAACGCGCCAACATCGGGCTCTACTACATCCGGAACTGGCAGCTGCTGTACGAGGGCATTGCCCATGTCCTCCGGCAGCCGAAGAACCAGGGGGAGTATTTCCTGACCGACGCGTTCCAGTACATGATCGACCAGGGCGCGAAGATCCGGGTGATCGACGTCGAGGGGTGGTACGACGCCGGCAAGATCGACACGCTGCTCGAGACGAACCGGGTCATGCTGGCGAAGGGACGGGCTCGCGTCCCGGCCGGGATCGACCGGTCGCAGGTCATCGAGCCGGTGTACATCGAGGACGGCGTAACGATCGCCAACTCGAAGATCGGCCCGAACGTGTCGCTCGGAGCGGGGTCGATCGTCGAGCACGCAACGCTCCGCGACACGATCGCCGGGAGCGGTTGCCGGATCGTGCGCTCGTCGCTCACGAATTCGCTGCTCGGGGACGAGGTGTTCGTGGCCGGCGTCCGGGGCGAGGTGACGCTGGGAGACCACTCCGAGGTCCGCGGCGACGAGGAGTAGGGGGCCGTACGGGTCGCGGCCGGCGGAGGGGGTCGTATCTTTCCCGAGGGCACTGACCAGGAGCCGCCGCATCATGACCGCCAAACGGATCGTGGCACTGGCCGGCGCGTGCGCGCTGGCCGTCGCCTGCAGCTCGCCGACCGGCAGCGAGACCGCGCTGGGCGACGTGTACACCCTGGCGACGATCGCCGGCGTGCCGCTCCCGGCGCCGTATGCGCCCAACGCCGGCGTGCCGGACCTCATGGTGTCCTCGACCCTGGCGCTCGATGACGACGGCACGGGAACGTGGCAGTCGGTCATCGATGGCGCCGGCGATCCGTACGACCAGACGTCCGAGTTCACCTGGACTCGCGCCGGCGCCCGGGTGTCGATCACGCTCCGCTGTCCGCCGACCGCGGGCTGCATTGCCGGGCCTCACCTGGTCGGCGACCTCGACGGCGGCACGCTGACCGTTTCGACCTCGCCGGTGATTCGCACGCCGCTGGTGTTCATGGCGTCGCCCGCCGGCGCCGCGCTGGCCCGTTAGGCGCGAGGGAGCGGGT
>JABWBJ010000334.1 GCA_013360595.1 Gemmatimonadaceae bacterium
TCCGTCGCTGCTTCTTCGGCGGACACGTTCCCAAGACCGGTCAAGTCCGCCACTGTCCGTGCGGAGGCGATGGATTTCGTCACCAGCAAGACTGGCTTGCCGTTGCTCAGGAACTCACGCGCCGAGGCGGTGCTTTCCGGAGTCAGCACATCGCCGATGACGAGCAGTGGTGCGGCGAGGACGTCCTCGGCGGGAAGCGCGGCAGCCGTGGGACGAGCGACCACCTGCACGTTCTGCCGACGCGTTTCAGGGAACGCGCGTTTCAAGTAATAAAGCAAGCGTTGCGGGTCGCGAGGATCCTCATCGCCGAGGTAAACGACCTTGATCTGCTCAGCTTTGGGCGGGACGTAGTGAACGAGGTTGTCGAACTCTTCGCCATCGCCGGCAAGGCGCAGTTGTTCGAGGACGGACCCCGATGGGGCGACGGGGGCTGAGACAACCCGGTTCTGCCCGGGTGGCACGTAAACGTCCACGACGGGGCCCGCGAACGATTTTTCGCCCGGGCGACTCCATCCAATCTGGAATTGCTCCCGTTTCGCATCCGCGGAGTTTACGACGCGGAGTTTCAGGTGCTGCTCCGTCGCCGGCACGGAAAGGCAGCGCTGGCGCTGATCGCGGCCGCGGCGGTGCTGCTGGTGCCCTGGCAGCTCTGGCTGGGTGCGTATCAGCACGAGATCCCGCCGGTGCTCATGGGCAAGTACGGAGCGTACGGCCCCTGGCTGGTCGACGGGTACCGCGAAGGGGGACTCGCCTTCGCCCGCGGCGTCGTGGTCGCCAACCTGCAGAGCCTGGACCGGTTTCTGAGTTATGCGCTGATGCCGATCACGCCGGTCGTCCCCAGAGCCCTGGCGTTCGTGTTCTTCACGGGGCTCCTGGCGGCCGGACTGGGGATACTCGTCAGGCGCGCCCCGGCGACGGCGTGCTTCCTGGCGGTGTACGGCGCGGTCATCATGCTCTGGCCGTTCGAGCCGGACCGTTTCGTGCTGGCGGTCTGGCCCCTGCTCACGATGGCGGCGGCGGCCGCGGTGCAGGCGACCTTCCGATGGCGGCCGCCGGCGGCCGGACTCCGGGTCGTCCGTCTGGGCGTCATCACGCTCTCGGCGGCCATCGGCCTGGGGTTCCTCACGTACAACGTCCGCGGGTACGCGGGGCGCTGGTGGGCCTCGGTGCAGCGCGATGCCGGACAGCGCGCCAAGCCGATCGTGGAGTGGGTCGCGGCCAGCACCGCGCCCGCGGACGTGCTGATGACCGACGACGATCTCCTCGTGTACCTCTACACGGGGCGCCGCGGCATGCCGACGTCCACGTTTCTGCCCCGCGAGCGGGTGCGCCCGCTCACCGACGCGGATAACATTGAGGCCGTGCGCACCATGATCGCCACCTTCGGGCCGCGCTACTACATAACGACGTCGGAGCCCGGACGCCGGGCCGCCGAAGCCCTGACGCAGGGGCCGTCGCCGCTGCTGCGCCGGCACCGTCTCATTCCGAACGCCTTCATCTACGAACGCGTCGCGCCATGACCGCCCCGCCGCCCTCCGAAGCGCCGCCTCCCCCCCGCCGGCCGCTCACGCCGCTGAGCAACGTCGCCATCGAAGCGCTGGTGCCGCGGCTCCGGGGCCGCACGCCGATCGATCCATCGACGCTGCTCCTGTCGGTGCTGGTGCCGGTGTACAACGAGGAGCGAACGATCCGGGTGATCATCGAGCAGATCCGGGCCACGCCCATCCGCACGGAGATCATCTGCGTGAACGACTGCTCCACCGACGGGTCGCGCGAGATCCTCGACCGCCTGCACGAGGCGGGGCACATCCAGGTGCTGGTCCACAAGGAGCGGAACGAAGGGAAGGGCGCGGCGATCCGCACCGCGCTGCAACGGAGCCGCGGGAACGTGGTGATCGTGCAGGACGCGGATCTGGAGTACGACCCCGCCGACTGGTCGCAGATGCTGGATCCGATCCTCGAGGGCAAGGCCGACGCCGTCTTCGGGTCGCGCTTCCTCGGCGGGCCGCACCGCGTGCTGTACTTCTGGCACAGCGTCGGGAACGGCCTCCTCACGATGGTGAGCAACATGTTCACCAACCTCAACCTCACGGACATGGAGACGTGCTACAAGGCGATCCGGGGCGACCTGGCCCGGTCGCTGGCGCTCACGGCCGACCGCTTCGGATTCGAGCCGGAAGTGACGGCGCGGCTGGCGCAGGCCGGGGCACGGATCTGGGAGGTGCCCATCAGCTACTCCGGCCGCACGTACGCCGAGGGCAAGAAGATCGGCTGGAGGGATGGCGTCGCCGCGTTCTGGCACATCGTGCGATTCAACCTCATCAGGCCGGTGACGCAGCGCACACCGGGCGCCGACTCGTAAGGCGCCGTGTTACGCCGGCGTCAGGCGCGCCGTCTTCGGGCTGTTCCCGGGTCGTTGCGCGCCGGAGTCGGGGCGGGATGACACTGGACGAAGCAGGGGATCCGGAGCCCCGGACGGGGCATGGCAGACTGCAACACCGGCCGCAATTCACGGGCAGGCGAGCGATCGGAGGCAGTCGGCGGGATCCGGCGAAGGCGCGGTGGAGCAACAGGTTGCGCCCGCGGCCCGGCTTCTGGTCCATGTGTTGCCCTGTACGGGTTCGGCGCCGGAGACCGCGGCGACTTCCACCTCACTTGGGACCTACGGAGACCACAGCATGCGCAACACGATTCGCAAGGGCTTCACCCTCATCGAGCTCCTGATCGTCGTCGTGATCATCGGCATCCTGGCGGCCATCGCCATTCCGAAGTTCGCGAACACGAAGGAGAAGGCGTACCTGGCCTCGATGAAGTCCGACCTCCGCAACATGGCGACCACGCAGGAGGCCTACTTCGCCGACTTCCAGGTGTACGTCTCGGGTACGGCGTCGAACGTTGGCGGTACGACGGCGTCGGTCAACGGCTTCGTGCCGTCGGCGGGCGTGACGGTGACGGCGGCGGCGACGGGCGGCACGGGCTGGAGCGCGACCTCGGGTCACTCCGGCACGACCAAGACCTGCGCGATCTTCGTCGGCGTCGGCGCGGTGGCGCCGGCCACGGTCGAAGGCGAGCCGAAGTGCAACTGACCTCGTAGCGACCTCCCACAGCTCCGAGGTGGAACGGGCGGCGGCCGAAAGGCCGTCGCCCTTCCGCTTTCCCGCCCGTCCCGGATGCGTGAAAACGCTGGGGGGCGCGTTGCCAGGATGAAGGATCGGCACGCCGAGGGCCTTACACTGGCCCCATGCGCCAGGCCTTCTCCCTCCCCGAGGTGCTCGTCGCCATCGTGGTCCTCTCGGTCGGCCTCCTGGGGCTGGCCACCAGCGGCACCTGGATCGCGCTGCAGGCCGGCGACGCCCGGCGGTTCACCGAGGGCGCGATCCTCGCCGGCCGCGTGATCGACTCGCTCCGCAGCCTTCCCTGCGCGTCGGTC
>JABWBJ010000335.1 GCA_013360595.1 Gemmatimonadaceae bacterium
ACTCGACACCGAACGTCCTCCGTCGGCAGATTCGGTCGTCACCTCGTTTCCCAAGGAGCGAAGTTTCGGAGGCTGCATGAAGCGTATTCTCCGCGCCGTCCCGGACCTCGCGCAGCGCGGGGAGCGCGCGGAGATCGACGACGGCGCCGGCCTGCACGATCCCCTCGCGCAGGGCCACGAGGAGGTCGGTGCCGCCGCCCAGAGGGACGGCGTCCGCCGCCGCGAGGAACGACGCGGCTGACGCTGGGGACACTGGCCTCTCGTATCTCACATGCCTGGGCCGCGAGGGGGGAAGCGTATCCTAATTCCTCGCGGCAGTTGATGTCGCTTTCCAGAAAAGTCACTGTCGCATCGCGGCTACAGACCCCCAGTGACACCTTCCACCTAAGTCAGTGCAAGAGAACGAGATGTGGAACAGCCACCATTCGAAGCCATGGAATGGATTCTGCAGGCGCTCCCTTGACTCGACACCGAACGTCCTCCGTCGGCAGATTCGGTCGTCACCTCGTTTCCCAAGGAGCGAAGTTTCGGAGGCTGCATGAAGCGTATTCTCCGCGCCGTCATGCACGGACGAGCGGGGTCCCAACATCAGCGGACTCCCTGACTACGCGATCGTCTCGGTTCGTGTCACGCCGCCAGTGGATACGATCTTCGTGCCCGACACCATCCGAGCGACAGACCGCGCCGTCTTCTTCGCCTCGGCGACCGGCAAGGACAACATCCCGTTGCCGAACCTGCGGTACGCCTGGCGCAGTTCGGACCCGACCATTGCCACCGTCGACTCCGCGGGGGTGGTCACGCCAGTGCGGACCGGCACCGTGACCATTCGGGCCAGTGCGGGGAAGGTTGGTCATGCCACGCTGGTCATACTGCCGGCCACCGAGGCGGTTCGGATCGTACCGGTGACAGACACCATCTTCGTCGACGAACCCGTCGCTACCGCGTCGGATTCGCTGCGGATTCGGGCATTGGCGGTCGATGTGTTCGGTCAGGATCTGGAGCAGGTCGCCTTCGAATGGCACTCGACGTCGCCAGCTGTCGCCACCGTAGACGCGACCGGCCTGGTGCGTGCCGTGAGTCTCGGAGTTACGACCGTCACCGCCACGGCCCAGGGGCGCAGCGGGCAGGGCCTCGTGCACGTCGTCCCTGTCGTGGCCGCGGTCGAAGTGACCTCACCTGCGACGCAGGTCCTCGCCCTCGATACGCTGCAGCTGAGTGCCGTCGCGAGAGCCTATGACGGGACGCCCATCAGCCGTGCGTTCGGCTGGACCTCCTCGAATCCGTCCGTCGCGACGGTGGATGCCTCCGGACGCGTGGTCTTCCTGGCTGCGGGCCAGGTGACCTTCACCGCGCGCTCGGCATTCCGTGTCGGGTCCACGACGATCACCGCGCTGGAGCGGCGCCTGGTGTTCATCGATGCCGGTGAGGACTTCACCTGCGGCGTCGCGCCGCTGGGTCGAGGTTACTGCTGGGGGGTGACCGATGACGGCCGGACGGCTGCCGAAGCCGATTCGTCCTGCTTCGATGGGCTTGCTGAGCAACACGGCTGCATTCTCCCCCCGAAGCGAATGAACCGGCCGGACCTCAGGTTCGCGACCCTCTCCGCTGGTGGTGAGTCGGCCTGTGGGATCACCATCGATCAGCAGCTCTACTGCTGGGGAAGCGATACCTTCGGGCAGATAGGCAATGGCGGAGCCGGAGGTGGCAGCACCCCGGCGCTGGCGACGGTGAAGCAGGAGCGATTCACTGTTCTATCGGTCGGACATCAACATGCCTGCGCCCTGAACCTGACGGGCACCGCCTACTGCTGGGGGAACGATGCCTTCGGCCAGTTGGGCGACGATCGCCGCGGCCACAGCACGACACCGATTCCCGTTGCGGATACCACGCTGCAGTTCGCCGTCATATCAGCCGGGGGAAGGCACACATGCGCTCTCACGATATCCGGAGCCGCCTACTGCTGGGGTGACGGTGCCCAGGGCCAGTTAGGCAATGGCGGGACCCTGGGGTCTGAAGTCCCGACGCCTGTCGCCGGGGGACTGTCCTTCGTCGCGATCAGTGCGGGGGGCAGTCATACATGCGCCATCGACACCGTCGGCGCCGTGCACTGCTGGGGCGACAACTCTCGTGGCCAGCTGGGAGTTGGCGTCTCGGGCGGCACCCGCCTGACCCCGACGCCGATACCAGGCGCGAGCGGCTACTCGCAGATCAGCGCCGCCGTCCGGCACACGTGCGGCATAACGAGCGGTGTCGCCGTCTGTTGGGGCGGAAGCGACTTCGGCGAGGCAGGGGACGGAAACGTCATCCCGCACGACGTCGTCGTCCCGACGGCCGTGAGCGGTGCCTTCCAGGCGAGTGCCATCGTCGCGGGTTACAACCACACGTGTGCGATCAGTTCCGTCAGCCAGCTCACCTGGTGCTGGGGGTCCAATCGCTTCGGGACACTGGGCAACGAGTATCAGGCGGCGGCGCGGGCGACGCCGCAACTTGTCGCTCGACCCCGGTAGGTCGACCGGCGTCGAGATGGAATCGGACTGTCGCGTCAGGTCCCCGGCGTGAACGAGACCACCGTCCACCCGAAGTGTTCGTCCGCCTTGCCGGGGTCGTAGTCGATGTACACGAAGGCCGGAAAGCCGTAGTCGAAATCATACTGCACCTGGACATCCGCCGCGTCCCGGTCGAATGCGTCCTGGATCACGTCGAACAGGGCCGGAATCGTCCGATACGATGACGTCGACGCGGCCGGCACCGGCTCCCCCGTCTCGACCACCGTTCGCGCGGTGACGACGCCGGAGACCACGGTCACGCGCACATCCTGCCCGGACAGCGTGCAGAAGCACGTGTTCCGCACCACGTACTCGTACGTCGCGATGCCCGCGGTCGCCCACTGCTGCCGCTGATCGGCCAGCTGCCGGCGTCCGGGATCGTCACTGGGGCCGAGCGAGCCGCACCCGGCAGAGAGGACGGCAAGGGACATCAGAACGAACCGGCGTGACATCGACACTCTCCTGGACCTGGTTGGGCCTGCCATACACTAACACCCCGCGTAAGTCCGCACCCCTGCGCTCCAGCGCGGACGGCCCCCCCGCGTTTCTCCGTCATCGTTCGTTCGTCCACCTGTCGATGCGTCCCACGAGATCCCGCCCCTGGTCCGGCCTCCCGGTGCTGCTGGTCGGGGTGCTGCTCTCGACCGCCTGCGCGCGCGGCCACGCCCCGCTCCGGACCGAACCGTCGCCAGGTCCAGCGCCGGACTCGATCGGGACACCGTCGCCGGCGTCGGCTCAGCCCTCCGGCGCGCGCCCCGGGACGCTGCACGCGCTTCTGGCGGCGAAGGGTCTCATCGTTCCGGTCGAGGGTGTCGCCCCCGCCCGCGTGCGCGATTCGTACACCGCGTCCCGCGGCGGCCGAACGCACGATGCCGTCGACATCATGGCGCCGCGCGGGACTCCGGTTCTCGCCGCGGACAGCGGGTCGATCCTCAAGCTGCGCCGGAATGACGCCGGCGGGCTCACGATCTACCAGCTCGATCACGCGTCGCAGTTCGTCTACTATTACGCGCACCTCGACCGGTACCAGGAAGGACTCGCGGAGGGCCAGCGCCTGCGACAGGGGCAGGTCATCGGGTACGTCGGCACGACGGGGAATGCGCCGAAGGATGCGCCGCACCTCCATTTTCAGGTCATGCTGTACCGCGGGAACGGCCAGTACTGGGGCGGGGAACCGGTGAACCCGCATCCGTTCTTCACCCGACCCGGGCGCCGGCCGTGAGCATGCGCGGCCGGGACCGCGCCGCCTTGCGCGCCGAGGCCCACCACCTGCGCGCCACCGTCCACGTCGGTCATCACGGCGTGAC
>JABWBJ010000336.1 GCA_013360595.1 Gemmatimonadaceae bacterium
GCGGCGGAGTCGGGCGAGCAGCTCGACCGTGGCGAGGCTGCGCTCCGGGCCTATCTGCAGCACGTCCCGCAGCCTAACGAACCATCGGTGGCGGCGGCGCATTGGCGGCTCGGGATGATCGCCGAGCAGCGCGGGGACCGGGACGGCGCCCGCCAGGCCTACCAGACGGCCGTGACGCTCGACCCGAACCTCAGGCCGGCGAAGGAGGCGCTGGCACGGGTGAAGGAGCCGGCCGCGCGCCCGGCGCCGGCTCGGCCACCACGTCCGCCGGAGGTTCCGAGTAGTTCGGCCGCGGCAGCAGACAGTGCTTCAGCACCTCGTCCATCGTCCCCACGAACGTGAACGCCATGTGCTGCTTGATCTCCTCGGGAATCTCCCGCAGGTCCTTCTGGTTCCCCTTCGGGAGAATCACCTCGCGCAACCCGGCCCGATAGGCGGCCAGCGTCTTCTCCTTCACCCCGCCGATCTCCAGCACCCGCCCGCGCAACGTCACCTCGCCCGTCATCGCCACGTCGCGCCGGACCGGCCGCCGGGACAGCACGCTGGCGATCGCCAGCGTCACCGCCACCCCCGCGCTCGGCCCGTCCTTCGGCACCGACCCCGCGGGGAAATGGATGTGCAGGTCCGTTTCCTTGAACTCCTTCTCCACGGCGCCTAACGAGACCGATCGCGACCGCACGAACGAATAGGCGGCGTCCACCGACTCCCGCATCACGTCGCCCAGCTGCCCGGTCACCGTGAGCTTGCCGCTCCCCGGCATCCGCAGCGCCTCGATGGTCATGATGTCGCCGCCGGTCGCCGTCCAGGCCAGCCCCGTCACCGCCCCGACCTCCGCCTCCTTCTCCGCCTCCTCCGCCGCATACCGCGGGGCGCCGAGCACCTCCTCCACCTTCTCGTTGTCGATGATCCAGGCCCCCTCCTCCCCCTCGGCCTTCGCGCGCGCGCGCTTGCGCATGATCGACGCCAGGTTCCGTTCGAAGTTGCGGAGTCCGGCCTCGCGGGAGTACCGGCTGGAGATGAACGCGAACACCTCGTCCGTGAACTGGATGTCCGTCGCCGTGAGCCCGTGCTCCTCCAGCAGCTGCGGCAACAGGTAGCGCCACGCGATCTCGACCTTCTCCTCGGCCGTGTACCCGGCGATGCGGATCACCTCCAGCCGATCCCGCAGCGGCGCGGGGATGTCGAACAGGTTGTTCGCCGTGCAGATGAACAGCACCGACGAGAGGTCGAACTGCAGGTTGAGGTAATGGTCGACGAAGTCGTGGTTCTGCGACGGGTCCAGGACCTCGAGCATCGCCGCCGTGGGGTCTCCCGACGCGCCGCCTCCGGCCATCTTGTCGATCTCGTCGATCATCATCACCGGGTCGCGCACCCCCACGCGGCGCAGCGCCTGGATCAGCAGCCCCGGCATCGCCCCCACGTACGTGCGCCGGTGCCCGCGAATCTCGGCCTCGTCGCGGACCCCCCCGACGGCGATCCGGTAGAAGGCCCGGCCGATCGACGTCGCGATCGCCGTCCCCAACGAAGTCTTCCCCGTGCCCGGCGGCCCCACGAAGCAGAGAATGGGCCCGTGCGGATCCCCGCCGCGCAGCTTGCGCACCGCCAGATACTCGATGATCCGCTCCTTCGCCTCCGTCAGCCCGTAGTGCCGGCTGTCCAGCGCCTCCTCCACCGCCGTGAGCTCGATCTGCTCCGTCCCGGTCTTCCGGTTCCACGGAAGCGACAGGATCCAGTCGAGGTACGTGCGGATCACCTGGTACTCCGACGAGGCGGGCGACAGCATGCGCAGCCGCTCGATCTCGCGCCGCGCCTCCTGACCCACGCGCTCCGGCAGGTTCGCCTCGTCCACCTTCTTCAGCATCTCGACCGCTTCGCGCTCGCCGGGGTCCGTCTCGCCCAGTTCCGCCTGGATCGCCCGCAGCTGCTGCCGGAGGTAGAACTCGCGCTGGTGCTGCTCGATCTTCACCTCGGTGGTGCGCTTCACGTCCTCCATGACGCGGGCCCGCGCCACCTCGCGCTCCAGCCGGGTGAGGATGAACTGCAGCCGCTGGCCGACGTCGAGCCGCTGCAGCACCTCGTCCTTGTCGGAGATGCGGAAGTTCATGTTCGTCGCCGCCAGGTCCGCGAACCGGCCCGGGTCGGAGACGTTCATCTTGAGGATCTGCGGCACCTCGTCGGGAATGCGGTCGATCAGGTTGGCCAGCGTCTCCGCCGCCGACACGATCCGCGTCACCAGGTCGTCCAGCTCGGCGGGGTCGGCCGGCGTCTCCTTCGCCGGCTTCACGCTCGCCATCATGTACGGTTCCGTACGCTCGATCCGCTCGATCGTTATGCGGCGCAGCCCCTGCAGCGTGATCTGCACCGTGTCGCCCGGCAGGTTGATCCGCTCGTGCACTCGCGCGGCGACGCCGACCCGGCCCACGAACTTCTGCGGATCGAGCGGTTCGTCCGATTCCCCGGCCGCCACGACCAGCCCCACGACCAGCCCCGACTCCTCGTTGTCGCGGAGCAGGGCCAGGTTCTCCGGCGCGCCCATCTGCACCGCGATCGTGCCGAGCGGATAGACGATGGTGGACCGGAGCGCCATCACCGGCAGGGTGGGCGGGACTTCGGCGCCCAGGATCTCATCGCGACGTTGCGGTCGTGACATCGGGGATTCGGACGTGGTGTGCCTGCTGGCAGCGGCGCCCGCCGGAGAGCCTCAACCGCTGGACGGACAAGAAGATAGTGCGCCGGACCGCGCGCGGGCAGCGGTGAGATCGGCCCCCCTCCCGCCGACGGCTCGGCGCGGCTCGATGCCGGGGTTTCCCCCACCGCGTATCGGTAATCTCCGCTAAGTAAAAGCCCGAATGGCCGGGCGGGATGGCCGCCGGCAGGTTGCGGCCGTGCCGACGCTCGTTCACTACATCCCGATCGTCACCACGGTCATCGCGCTGGCGCTGGCGGCGTCGCTGGCCCGGCGGTACCGCGAGCGCGGCGGCCTGCACCTGCTCTGGTGGGCCATTGGCGCGATCACCTATGCCGCGGGGACGGCGGTGGAAGCCGCGGTCACGCTGTTCGGCTGGCAGGAACCTCTCTTCCGCGCCTGGTACATCGCCGGCGCCCTGCTGGGCGGAGCGCCGCTGGCTCAGGGCGCCGTGTATCTCCACCTCCCGCGGCGCGTCGCGCACGCGCTCACGGTCGCGCTGGTGTCGGTGGTCGTCGTGGCGTCGGCGTTCGTGCTCGCGGTTCCCGTCCAGTACGACCTGGTGGAGCCGCACCGGCTCACGGGACGCGTCATGGCCTGGCCGTGGGTCCGTGCGTTCAGCCCGTTCATCAACCTCTACGCGTTCGTCTTCCTGGTCGGCGGCGCCGCGAAGTCCGCGGTCCAGTGCTGGCGCCGGCGCGAGACGCGCGCGCGCGCCGAGGGGAAC
>JABWBJ010000337.1 GCA_013360595.1 Gemmatimonadaceae bacterium
CGGCCATCGCCCGCGCCGGCGGCATCGATTTTCAGCTCCTCGGGATCGGCCAGACCGGCCACATCGGCTTCAATGAACCCGGCTCCGGCGCCGGCAGCCGCACCCGCCTCGTCACCCTCGATGCCGTGACCCGCCGCGACGCGGCCGCCGACTTCTTCGGCGAGGAAAACGTCCCGCGCGAAGCCATCACGATGGGCGTGGCCACGATCCTCGCTGCGCGCGAGATCGCCATTCTCGCGACCGGCGAGCACAAGGCGGCGATCGTGCGTCGCGCGGTCGAAGGAGACGTCGACCTCCAGGTGGCGGCCACGTTTCTGCAGCAGCATCCGGCCACGACGTTCTTCGTGGACCGCGCCGCCGCGGCGGACCTCACGCGCATCGCGACGCCGTGGCTGGTCGACGAGGTCGCCTGGACCGACGACCTCGCCGAGCGCGCGGTGGTCTGGCTCAGCCTTCGCACCGGGCGCGCCATTCTCAAGCTGACGCACCAGGATTACGCCGAGCATCACCTGTCGTCGCTGGTCGCCCGTCACGGTGGCGCCGGCGAGGTCAACGGCCTCGTCTTCAATCGTCTGGGCGCGCGCATCCGCGGCCGCTCGAAACTCCCGGTCAACCGCCGGATCCTCTGCTTCTCGCCCCACCCGGACGACGACGTCATCTCGATGGGGGGCATTCTCCGGAAGCTGATCCTCAACGGCAACGACATCACGGTCGCGTACATGACGAGCGGGAACGTCGCCGTCTTCGACCACGATGTCCGCCGGTACCTCGACTGGCTCGTGCGCGTGGCGAGCGGCCACGGGCTCGACCCGGTCGCCGTGGGCGCCCTGCGGGACCGGGTGCTCGCCTTCCTCGCTGCCAAACGACCCGGCGACATCGACTCGCCCGAGGTGCTCGACCTCAAGCGCGCCATCCGCGAATCGGAGGCCGTGAGCGGACTGGAGACGCTCGGGCTCAGCCGGCGCGAAGCGCGGTTCCTCGATCTGCCGTTCTACCGGACCGGCGAGGTGCGCAAGGACCCGATCGGCGAGGCGGACGTCGACATCGTCAGGCGCCTGCTCGTGGAGACGAACCCGGACCTCATCTTCGTGGCCGGCGACCTCTCCGATCCGCATGGCACCCACCGCATGTGCAAGGAGGCGATCGACCGCGCCCTCACCGGCCTGGCGCGGCGTCCGGAGGTCTGGCTGTATCGCGGGGCCTGGCAGGAATGGTCCGTCACCGACGCCACCTGGCTGGTTCCGCTGTCGCAGGAGGAGCTGCGCCTCAAGATCCAGGCGATCTTCAAGCACCAGTCGCAGAAGGACTCTGCCCCGTTCCCCGGCCTCGATGACCGGGAGTTCTGGCAACGGGTGGAGGCGCGGAACCAGGAGACGGCCGCCGTGCTCGACCGGCTGGGCCTCGCCGAATACTTCGCCATGGAGGCGTATGTGGTCGCCTGACGTCCGATGAGGTCCGGGTTCACCGCGCTCGACGCCGTGGTCGTCGTGCTGTACCTGGCCGGCACGACCGCGCTCGGGATGTGGGTGGGCCGCCGCCAGGCCGGGGCGAGGGACTACTTCGTGGCCGGCCGCCAGATCCCGTGGTGGGCGGTGCTGTTCTCGATCGTCGCCACCGAAACGAGCGCGCTGACGTTCATCAGCATCCCGGGCCTGGCGTACACGGGGAATCTGGGGTTCCTGCAGGTCGTGGCCGGCTACATCGCCGGGCGCATCGGCGTGGCCCTCCTCCTCCTCCCGCGCTACTACCAGGGCGAGATCGTCACAGTGTACGCCCTGCTCCAGCGGCGATTCGGCATCGCGACGAGGCGCCTGACGTCGATCGTCTTCATGGCCACGCGGGCCATGGCCGATTCGGTGCGGATCTTCGCGACCGCCATTCCGGTCGCGCTCATCATGGGCGACGCCGTCCCGCAGCCGTGGGCCATGCCGGCGGCAATCGTTGTCCTCGGCGCCGTCACGATCGTGTACACCTACAGGGGCGGCATGCGCGCCGTCGTCTGGACCGAGATTCTCCAGGCCACGGTCTACCTGCTTGGCGGCGTGTCGGCGGTCGTGGTGCTTGGCGCCACCGTCCCCGGCGGATGGAGCGCGATCCTCGAGCGGGCTGGTGCCGCCGGCAAGCTGGCTGCCGTCGACTGGTCGCTGACGCTCAGCAACCCCCACACCATGTGGGCGGGGCTGATCGGCGGCGGATTCCTCTCCATGGCCTCGCATGGCGCCGACCAGCTCATCGTGCAGCGCCTGCTCTCGTCGAAAAATCTCCGGGAGGCGCAGACGGCCATCATCGGCAGCGGCATCGTGGTCTTCGCCCAGATGGCGCTCTTCCTGGTGGTGGGCATCGGCCTCTGGGTGCACTTCAACGGCGAGGCCTTCCAGACGCCGGACAGCATCTTCCCCCGCTTCATCGTGGAGCAGATGCCGGCCGGTCTGACGGGGCTGCTGGTAGCCGCGATCATCGCCGCCGCCATGAGCACGCAAAGCGGGTCGATCAACTCACTCGCGGCGGCCTCCACGCACGACATCTACATGCCGCTCACCGGCCGCACCGCCGATGACCCGATCACGTTCAGAGCCGGGCGCCGGTTTGCGCTGTTCTGGGGCGTCGCGCTCACGGGCGGCGCCCTGCTCTTCCGGGAGCAGGGCACGCCGGTCGTCGTGGTGGCGCTCGGCATCGCGAGTTTCACCTACGGCGGGCTCCTCGGCGTCTTCTTCCTCGGCAACTTCTGGCCGCGGGCCACGCAGCGCGACGCGATCGCCGGACTGTCGGTCGGCATCACGGCCATGGCGTTCGTGGTCTTCGCCCGCCAGCTCAGCGCCGCCTTCCCCGGCCTGGCGGAAACGCTGGGTCCCTTCGCGCGGATCGCGTGGCCGTGGTACGTTCTCATCGGTACGTCGATTACGATGATCGTCGGCATGACGACGTCCGTCCTCTTCCCGCGCGGCCGGAGCGATTCCCGTCCATGAGCGCCTTCTTCGCCGGTGTCGATGGTGGCGGTACGAGCACCCGGGTCCTCGTGATCGACGAGGCCGGGACCGAGGTTGGCCACGCCGAAGGCCCCGGAAGCGCCATCGCTCCGGGGCTGGCGACGCGGTCGGCCGACGTCATCCGCGAGTGCCTCGCCCGCGCGACCGTGTCACTGCCCTCGCGAACGCTCCGGTCTCTCTGCGTCGGCGTCGCCGGCGCCGGCCGGGACGAGGAGCGCGACAGCCTTCTGGCCGCGCTCGAAACCGCCGGAGTCGCAGGAACCGTGGTCGTCGTCACCGACGCCGAGGTGGCCATCGAGGACGCGTTTGGCGCCGGGCCGGGCATCCTGCTCACCGCCGGGACGGGGTCCATCGCGTACGGGAAGGGTCCCACGGGCGTGCTCGCGCGCTGCGGCGGGTGGGGGCCGGCCATCGGCGATGAAGG
>JABWBJ010000338.1 GCA_013360595.1 Gemmatimonadaceae bacterium
CGCCTGGCGGGCGAGCTCGAGGCCTGGAAGTCGCCGGCCTCCGATGCCGATCTGGGGCGCGATCTCGCGGCCGGCGTGCGGGCGGAGGTGGAGCGTGGCCGCGGAGATCCCGGCGCGGCGCTCCAGGTGCTGGATCGAATCCGTGACCGCCCGTCGTATCAGCTGGTGCTCCCGTCGCCGTTCGAGCCCCGGGTCCGCGAACGCTACCTGAAGGCGCGGCTGCTGGCCGAGCTCGGCCGCGCGGCCGACGCCCGAACGCTCGCCAGTGTCATCGGATCGCGGTCGCTGTACGATCTGCCATACGCTCGCCGGGTTCCCTGAGCCGCCGGTATTGCCAGCCGGCGTCCCGCTCGTAGCGTATGGGCGGCGCCTCAAACGGGAGAGGATCGAAATGCGCAGGCTCCGCACGACGCGGCTGTACGCTGCCATGCCCCTGTTCACCGCCCTCATGCTCGCGGGCGACGCCGCCGGCCAGGGCAACCCGCCAGGCGAGTGGCGCGGCATCAACGGCGACGCGAGTTCCACGCGATACTCGCCGCTCGACCAGATCAACGCGTCCAATGCGGCGCAGCTCCGCGTGGCGTGGGAATGGAAGGGAGCCAACGCGCCGATCGACAGCGGCGGGGCCACCCTGCCGCGGAACCTGCCCATCCATGTAAAGGGCAAGCTCATCACCACGGCGGGGCCCAAACGCGCGGTCGTCGCGATCGACCCGGCGACCGGCCGGACGCTCTGGACCTTCCAGGAGCCGCCCACGTTCCGCTGGCAGTACTCGATGCGGGCCAGCCACGGGAAGGGCGTCGCGTACGGCGAGATCGACGGCCGCGGGGTCGTGTACGTCGTGACGCCGGCCTTCTTCCTCCACGCCCTGGATGCCGAAACCGGGAAGCCGCTCGACGGCTGGGGCGGGGCGGTGCCGCTGCCCGGATTCCCGGCGACCGGCTCGGTGGATCTGCTCAAGGACCTCATCCGGGGCTGGGAGCCGTGGGAGAGTCTCCGGCAGCCATACGACCCCGACAAGGGCATTCCGCTCGAGATCGGTTACATCACCAACTCGTCTCCGCCGATCGTCGTCAACGGCGTGATTGTCGTCGGCAACTCTGCCGAGCAGGGGTACAACCAGACCCGGCAGGAGAATGTCCCGGGTGACATCCTGGCCTACGATGCGCGGACCGGCGCGTTCAAGTGGAAGTTTCACGTCATTCCGCGCCCCGGCGAGTTCGGACACGAGACGTGGGAGAACGACGCCTGGCGGTGGACGGGGGACGTGTCCTCCTGGGCGCCGCTGTCGGCGGACCCGCAGCGGGGGCTCGTCTACATCCCGACCAACGGCGCGACGATGGACTTCTGGGGCGGGTTCCGTCCCGGGGACAACCTGTTCAGCACGAGCCTGATCGCGCTCGATGTCCAGACCGGCCGCCGCGTGTGGCACTACCAGCTCGTGAGGCACGACATCTGGAACTACGACACGCCGGTCGCGCCGGTGCTGATGGACGTGACGGTCAACGGACGGCGGATCCCGGGGGTCTTCCAGGCCACGAAGCAGGCGTGGCTCTACTCGTTCAATCGCGAGACGGGGGAGCCGATCTGGCCGATCGTGGACCGGCCCGTGCCGCCGTCGAGGATTCCCGGGGAGAAGCTCGCCGCCACGCAGCCGTTCCCGACGAAGCCGGCGCCGTACGACCTGCAGGGGAGGGACGAGAGCCATCTCATCGACTACACGCCCCAGCTGAAACAGCGCGCGCTCGAGCTGGCGAAGGCGAACGACCTCTTCTCGCCGCTGTTCAATCCGCCGGTGCACCGCGGGAACCCGGAAGGGAAGACGCGTTTCGCGTACTGTCCCGGCGACGTGGGGGGCGTGAACATCACGGGGCCACCGGCCGCCGATCCGGCGACCGGCATCATCTACATCACGTCGACGTCGGGGTGCGGCAACCGGCTGATGATTCCCGGTGTGGAGAAGGAGCGGGAGGTCGAAGCGAAGCCGACGGGGAAGACGATCGTGGCCTGGGCGCCGGGCCGGGCCAGCGGCGCGCAGTCGACGCTCGACGGCCTGTCGATCTGGAAGGGGCCATATGGCCGCATCACGGCGATCGACCTGAACACGGGTGAACACCTGTGGGTGATCCCGAACGGCGAGGCGCCGTTGTCGCAGCGCAATCACCCGTTGCTGCAGGGGCTCAACGTCCCTGATCCGGGGCGGGCCGGCCATGCGGCGATGATGGTCACGTCGACGCTGCTCTTCGCGACCGGGCTCACGGCCGACAACACACCGCACCTGTTCGCGATCGACAAGCGGACGGGCCGGCGCGTGGCGGCGATCCCGACGCCGAGCCGGGGGGAATACGGGCTGATGACGTACCTGCACGGGGGCAAGCAGTACATCGTGATTCCGGTGACCGGAGGGTATACCGCGCTGGCGTTGCCGTAGCGCAGCGCGGAACCGCGCCGGAGGAGGTCATGCGGGCGGGCGGCGTGCCGGGATCGCGCGCCGCCCGTCTGCGTCCGGTCCGGTGATGAACGCGCCACGATGTCGGGCGATCGAGGCAGCCACGGGCGAGCCGCCGCCCCAGCTCGTAGTATTACTGCCGCCATGACATCGATCGACCGCCTCAATGAGGCCCTCACCGGACGCTACCGCATCGAGCGCGAGCTCGGTGGCGGCGGCATGGCGACGGTCTACCTCGCCCGGGATGAACGGCACGACCGGAGTGTCGCGCTCAAGGTGCTGCGTCCCGAACTCGCGGCGGTGATCGGCGCCGAGCGCTTTCTCGTCGAGATCAAGACCACCGCCAACCTGCAGCACCCGCACATCCTGCCCCTGCACGACTCCGGGAGCGTGGACGGGACGGCCTGGTACGTCATGCCGCTGGTGGAGGGCGAGTCGCTGCGCGACCGCCTGGCCCGTGAGACGCAGCTCCCGCTGGAGGACGCGCTCCAGATCGCGCGCGAGGTGGCCGGGGCGCTGGACTATGCCCACCGGCACGGCGTGATCCACCGGGACATCAAGCCCGAGAACATCCTGCTGCACGACGGCCGGGCCGTGGTGGCGGACTTCGGCATCGCGCTGGCGGTGAGCAGGACCGACGGGGGCACGCGCATCACCGAGACGGGGATGTCGCTCGGGACGCCGCACTACATGAGCCCCGAGCAGGCGCTGGGCGAGCGGACGATCGACGCCCGCACCGATGTGTATGCGTTAGGCTGCGTGCTCTACGAGATGCTGGCCGGCGAGCCGCCGTTCACCGGGCCGAGCGCGCAGGCGATCGTGGCCAAGGTGATGAACGTGCCGCCGCCGCCGCTCTCGGCGACGCGGCCGACGGTCCCGGGGTTCGTCGAGGGGGCGGTGACGCGGGCGCTGAGCAAGCTCCCGGCGGACCGGTTCCGGAGCGCGGCGGAGTTC
>JABWBJ010000013.1 GCA_013360595.1 Gemmatimonadaceae bacterium
GGGCTCCCGAGGTCGGCCGAATCGAGTTCGGGACCGGCGGTCCCGCGCCAGGCGCGCCAGGCGACCCGCAGGAGCGTGAGCCGGGACGCGGAGACCCGCCGGGTGAACGTGTCGTATCCGGCGGCCTCGACCGCGTCCAGGATGCGCGCGTACCCCTCCGCACAGGCTCTCCCGCACGCCTCAGCGTCCGGGGCCAGGAGCGCGATACCCGGCATCGCCTCCGCATAGAGGGCTCGGGCGCGCGCGACCTGCGTGGCCATGAAGGCCGCCCATCGCGCCCCTCCAGCGATGGCGGTGCCGTTCAGGACGTCCGAGGGGCCGAACCCGAAGTCGGCCAGTTCGTCGGCCGGGAGATAGCAGCGCCCGCGGTTTGCGTCTTCACCGATGTCACGGAGGATGTTCGTCAGCTGCATGGCCACGCCGAGCTGGCGGGCGAGGTACACGACCCGGGCCGCATTGGCCGGCTGTGGCGGGTCGGTGCCGAGCACCGCTGCCGTCATTTCACCCACGCTTCCGGCCACCGCCTGGCAGTACCTGGCCAGCTCCGGCCAATCCGCCGGCTGGCGATGGTCGAGGTCGAGCGCGACGCCGTCGAAGAGCTCAGTAAGTGCGGAAGTGCTTATGGAGAAGCGACTTACAGCGGTCGCGAGCTCCCTGAGGATCGGGTCGTCCGACGGCGCCTCGAGCGCGCGAAACGCGGCGGCACGGAACCGCTCGAGGGCGCGCCGGCCGCCGTCGGCATACGGGCCCTCCTGGTCGACGAGGTCGTCCGCCACCCGGCAGGTCGCGTAGATGGCGAACGCCGCCCTGCGCTTGTGACGAGGCAGGAGCCGGCCCGCGAGCGAGAAGGTCCTGGCATGCCGCGACGCGATGGCCGCGCACACGCGCTCGTCGCCGGACCGGCGTCGTGCCGTCCACGGCTGGGACCGGTCGAAAGACCTGGCTGGCATTCCCCCGTGTTCCTGGCGGGTCGGAGAGGCCCCCGGGACGTCCCGGGGTCAGGCAACCTAGCGCGTCACCGACCCGGGGCGGAACTCGGCAGCCCCCCGCCACCATCCGTTGTCGGCCGTTCAGCGCCGTGACGACGCGAGCCAGGGGTGTGACCGGACGGGGACGGTATTGACGGCGCTGGACTTGGGCCACATTATGGCCGCGCTTCGACGGGGGATTCACCCCCGGGGGACGCCCACAGGCTTCCCCGTGCTCATGGACAAGGGGCCTCGAGGCGGTGTGCCGATCCTGGCATGTAACGCAGGACGGCCTGGCAGCGTTGGTCGGCGCTCGACGCGGCGGGAAGCCTCGGCGTGCGCGGTCTGGTGTCCCGGCAGGTTGTACCATTTCACTCGTGGGAGGCTCACATGGTGAGTAGTGTCCGCTGGCGGAGCGCGTTCCTCGCCGCGGCCGCACTTGCGCTCGGGTTTGCGAGCGACGGTGCTGCCCAGGCGACGGGAACAGTCGAAGGACGCGTGACCGAGACGGGCTCCGGTCGCCCGCTGTCCGGGGCGCAGGTGTTCGTGGCCGGCACGACGGTCGGCAGCGTCACGAACGAGCGGGGTGAGTACCGGATCACCGGCGCCCCAGCGCGTCAGGTGGAACTCCGGGTCCGCCTCATCGGCTACAGTCCCATCAACCGGACGGTCGTCGTGCCGGCCGGCGGGACCGTCACGCAGAACATCGAGGTCGGCGTCTCGGCCCTCCAGCTCGACCAGGTCGTGGTGACCGGGACGGGCGCGCAGGTCGAGGTGAAGAAGCTCGGGAATACGATCGCGACGATCCAGCCGCCGGCCTTCGCGCCGATTTCCACGCCCTCGCAGCTGCTGCAGGCGCGTGACGCGGGCGTCTCGATCCTCCCGGCCTCCGGTATCGCCGGCGAGGGCTCGCGCATCCGCATCCGCGGGAACGCGTCGCTCTCGATGTCCAACGAGCCGATCGTGTTCGTGGACGGCGTCCGGATCAACACCGCGGGCGGCGGCGTGCCGGCCGGCGGCGGCGGGTCCGTCTCCCGTCTCGACGACATCGACCCGACGTCCATCGACCGCGTCGAAGTCCTCAAGGGGGCCGCGGCGGCCACGCTCTACGGCACCGAGGCGTCCAACGGCGTGATCCAGATCTTCACCAAGAAGGGCACCTCCGGTCTGCCGCGCTGGAGCTTCAACGTCGAGCAGTCCGCCACGAACTACGAGGAGAGCCGCATCAAGGACAACTGCGGGTTCGCTCGCACGGACACCGCGGCGACCCGGCTCGGCACGTTCTTCGGCAGGTCGATCACGAAGTTCGAGCCGTTCTGCATCAACGCGTCGCACGAGATCCTGGGCACCGGCGCCGGCACCACGGCCAACGGTTCGGTCCAGGGCGGCACCAACGCCTTTACCTACTTCGCCTCGGGCCGCTATGCGAGCGAAGACGGTCCGATGGACGTGGACTTCCTGGATGGCCTCACGGTCGACAAGGTGCGCCGCATCCAGGGGCTGACCAACCTCGGGCTGGTGCCCTTCAACTCGCTCAAGCTCGGCATGCGCCTGAGCTATGCCGACGCGCTCCAGCAGGTGCCGCAGAACAACAACAACATCTACGGCGTCACGTCGCTGGCCATGTTCGCCAAGCCCGAACTGGCGAACTGCAACAAGTCGGCGATGGATCCGGATAATCCGGGCCGCTGCACGGGCGCCGGCAACATGTACGGGAACGCGGCCTTCATGACGGTGCGCGAGGCCGTACAGCAGACCGCCGAGAATCGCGCCGGCCGCTTCACCGGCGTCTTCGACGCGACCTACACGCCGGCCGAGAACCTCACGGCCACGGCGACCCTCGGCATCGACGCCACGGATGACCGCAACTTCCTGTTCCGGTACTTCCGCTACGACGTCGACCTCTTCACGGGCAACAACATCACCGGTCAGCGCAGCATTGGCGCGACGACCGACCGGCAGTACACCGTTGACTTCAAGCTCAACTGGAAGTCGACGATCATGGGCCTGCAGTCGGACTTCGTCGCCGGCGTGCAGGGCTTCATCACGAAGCGCCAGAACTCCGGTGGCTCCAACACGAACTTCCCGGGCCCCGGTCTCGAAGTCGTGACCGCCGGCTCCAACCCCACCGTCAACGAGTCGTTCGTGCAGACGGTGAACGGCGGGTACTTCTTCCAGGACCAGCTGGGCTATCAGGACTGGCTGTACCTGACGGTCGGCGGCCGGTACGACTACGCCTCCGCGTTCGGTGAGAACGCCGGCGGCGTGTTCTACCCGAAGGTCTCGGCGTCCATCGTTCCGTCCGACCGGCAGTCGTGGTCGTCGCCGCTCGGCATCAACACCGTCCGGCTCCGCGCCGCGCTTGGCAAGTCCGGCCGCCAGCCGGACGCGTTCGCGAAGTTCACCACGTACGCGCCGTTGAGCTCCGAGCTGGGCGCCGGTCTTGCGCCGTCGAACCTCGGAAACCCGGACCTCGCGCCCGAGGTGTCGACGGAGTACGAGATGGGCGCCGAGCTCGGCGTCCTCGATAACCGCCTCGGTTTCGATTACACCTACTGGAACCGGACGGTGAACGACGCGCTCATTGCCAAGCAGTTCCCGCTGTCGGGCGGCTTCTCGGCCCTCCAGCTGGCGAACGTCGGCGTCCTCGACGCGTACGGCCATGACTTCAAGGTCAACGCCTACCTGGTCCAGCGTGCCAACTGGTCGCTCGACGTGTTCGCGAGCGCCGCGTACATCAAGCAGCAGATCACGTCGATGGGTGGCGCGCCGCCGCTCAAGGTTGGTGGCAGCTATCCGCGGTACCGCAACTTCCTGAAGGGTCCGGACGACACCGATGGCGACGGGAAGCCCGACAAGTTCTGGGCCCCCGGCGACCTGTTCGGCGCGGCCCTCCCGGGTCCGTGCTCGGCCCGGCCGGCCGGCAAGACCTACATGTGCCTCAACGCCGGCGAACTGCCGTTCGACAGCAACCGCGACGGCAAGCCGGATACGGAAGCGGAGGCGCTCGCCTACCTGGGGACGGCCCGCACGATGGCCAACCTCGACCCGATCCGGTACGACGAGGACGGCGACGGCGACTACCTCGACCACTACCTCGGCAAGCCGTATCCCGACTGGAACATGTCCTTCGGCGGGAACCTGAGCCTGGGCCGGTCGTGGCGCGTGAATGCGCTGTTCGAGTATCGCGGCGGCAACTTCACCATCACCAACCTCACCGACGCGTTCCGCAATTCGCATCCGACGATCGGCACCAACACGATCGACGCGGCGAACGTGGAAGCGGTCATCGTGAACCCGGCCTCCACGGCGCAGCAGCGTCTCGAGGCGGCCAAGACGTGGTGGTATCACCTGAAGGCGCTGTCCCCGTACGACGGCCTCAACCAGAACGAGGACGGTTCGTTCCTCCGCCTGCGCGAGATCGGCGTCACGTACACGGCGTCGGCCGGCCTGGCGGCCAGGCTGGGCGCCAAGGAAGCCACGTTCTCGCTCACGGGCCGCAACCTGTTCCTGAAGACGAACTACAAGGGTGTGGATCCCGAGACGAACGCGATCGGCCGCGATACGGGCGGCGGCACGGACGGCAACTACCTGGAGGCCGTTGACGCCTTCGGCTGGCCGCTCGCGCGCCGCGTGGCGTTCGCCATCCGCCTTGGCTACTAACCCGGAGTATCCCAGAACAATGACTCGATTCCTGATGGCTTCGAAGCGCGGCCGGGCCCTGCCCGGTCGCGCTGGCTGGGGCCTCACGGCCGCGGCGGCGGCGGTCCTCTCGGGCTGCAGCAGCCTGCTGGACGTGAAGAACCCCAACAACGTCGTCGAGGACGCCCTGACCAACCCCGGCGCCGCCACCGCCATCGCCAACGGCGCGGGCGCGACGGTGACCAGGGCCCTCACGGCGATCTTCGCCCCCTACGGCACGGTGACCGACGAGTTCACGTACGTCGGTTCCCGCGACGGCTACGGGTACGCCGACCGCGGCGAGGTGTCCGATCCGTTCAACGAGTTCGCCGACGCGGCCTTCCCGGAGATGGCCGAGGCCCGCTGGACGACCTCGGCGGCGGTGAAGCGCCTCAAGGAGTTCAACACCGCCGGCACGCTCGTCGAGAAGAACGACCTCGCCCGGGCGCTGCTCTACCAGTCGATCATCTTCACCGCGATTGGTGAGATGTTCGACGACTTCGTCATCGACGCGGACAAGACCGGCTCGTACACGAACCCCGGCGCCCCCGGCCTCCCCCTGGGCGAAGGGAACATCGTCGCGGTCTTCGATTCGGCCATTGCCCAGACGACCGAGGGGCTGGCCGTTCCCGGCCTGACGAGAGACAACAAGATCCGCCTCCTGGCCATGCGGGCGCGCGCCAAGCACTCGAAGGCCATCTGGGCGAAACTGAATGGGGCGAATGGCGCGCCGGTTGCAACGCCGGTGGCGAATCCCCTCGTGAGCGACGCCGGCGCCGACGCCGACGCCGCCGCGGCTCTGGTCGAGATGGGCGCCGCGGACTACAAGTTCAAGCTCACACCTCAGACGCAGACGCTCGGCTTCCCGAACGTCGGCAATGACCTCAACAATCGCCTCGAGCTCCGCACCGGCGACAGCCAGGCCGGCACGCCGAGCAGCCTGTGCCGCACGGCCGACTGCGACTCGTGGGTGGATCCCAACGCCGGTGGCAATGCCATCGACAGCACCACGCTCAAGGATCCCGTCTCCGGAACGATCGATCTGGTGTTCCGCGCGAACGTGACCGAGTGCTGCGTGAAGGGCACGCAGAACGGACAGGGCGACCTCGTGCCGCTGACGATCATCTCGGCGCGCGAGATGCTCCTGATCCGTGCCGAGCACGCGCTCGCGGGCGGCAATACGGCCGGGTTCACGACGTACATCAATCAGCTGCGCGCGCTCTCGTCGCAGACGCCCTACGCCGGCACGCCCGCGGCGCAGGAGATGCTGCACAAGACGCGCTTCGTGAACCTGTACAACCAGGGGAAGCGCCTGATGGACATGCACCGGTTCGGCATCAAGGCGCGGAAGTGGGTCCCCGAGGCGGAAGCGTATGCCAAGGCCTGCTTCTTCCCGGTGATGAACATCGAACGCTCGACCCACCCGGAAGACTTCGTGAAGCCGCTCTGCCGGCCGTGATCGCGCGCAGGCGCAGTGAAGGAGTGCAACCGGGCAGCCGAATTGGCTGCCCGGTTGTGCTTTCGGAGAGGGCGCGTTCCGCTCGCGTCTGGCGCTCGATGCGGGAGGGGGGATTCGAACCCCCACGGCCAGGCCACGGGATCCTAAGTCCCGCGCGTCTACCAGTTCCGCCACCCCCGCCGGACGCGCGTAATCTACTGCAAGAGGGAACATGCACTGATCGAGAAACCGGCCCGCCCGCGTTACGTTTCGCGACCGGCTTCTCTGCCTCTCTGCTTCTCTGCGTCTCTGCCTCGTCGCCTCGCCCATGCCCCGTTCCTACCCGGCTGTCTCCGGACCTCTCCCCGGCCCCAGGGCGCGGGCGATCGTGGACCGCGACCGCGCGTTCACGTCGCACGCCTACCTCAAGGAGTACCCGCTCGCCATTGCCCGAGGCGAGGGTGTGATGGTCGAGGATGTGGACGGCAATCGCTTCCTGGACTTCATGAGCGGGATCGCCGTGTCGAGCACCGGCTACGGTCATCCCAGGGTCGTCGCGGCGGTCCAGGAGGCGGCCGCGAAGTTCCTGCACATCTGCGGCTCGGATTTCTACTTCGAGGGCATGGCCGCGCTCTGTGAGCGCCTGGCGAGGCTTGCCCCCGGATCCACGCCGAAGCGCGTCTTCCTCACCAACTCAGGGACCGAAGCCACCGAGGGAGCCATCAAGCTCGCCCGCCACGCCACGCGGCGGACGGCCATCGTGGCGTTCAAGGGGGCCTTCCATGGCCGCACGACCGGCGCGCTCGCGCTCACGTCGAGCAAGGCGCGCCAGCACGCGGGCTTCGGGCCGCTGCTGCCGGACGTGCACCACGTCGCCTACCCCAACCGCTACCGTGCCCCGGCCGGAATGTCCGACGCCGCTCTCGTGGCCGAGGCAATCGACGGCATCGAAGGCGATCTGTTCACCCGGCACCTCGACCCGAAGGATGTCGCGGCCATCTTCGTGGAACCCGTCCAGGGCGAGGGCGGCTACCTGTTCCCGCCGGACGGATTCCTCAAGGCGCTGCGCGACCTGTGCGACCGGCACGGCATCCTGCTGGTCTTCGACGAGATCCAGTGCGGCGTGGGGCGAACGGGGAAGATGTGGGCCTGCGAGCACGAGGGCGTCGAGCCCGACATCATGCTCTCCGCCAAAGGGCTGGGCTCCGGCATGCCCATCGGGGCGCTCATTGCGCGCGAGTCCGTGGACGACTGGAAGGGCGGGGCGCACGGCTCCACCTTCGGCGGCAACCCGGTCTGCTGCGCCGCGGCGCTGGCCACGCTCGACCTGGTGGAGGGCGGCCTCATGGCCAACGCCGCCCGGCTTGGCGAGCGCCTGATCGCCGGGGCGCGCGCATTGGCCGGCCGCCACGAGGCGATCGGCGACGTCCGTGGGCGCGGCCTCATGGTCGGGATGGAATTCGTGAAGAGCCGCGCGGGCAAGGAGCCCGATCCCGCCGCCTCGAGGCGCGTGGTCGACACCGCGTTCCAGCACGGTCTGCTCCTCCTCGGCTGCGGCAAGAGCGTGATCCGCCTGGCGCCGCCCCTCGTGATCGACGAAGTGGACATCGACCGGGGGCTGGAGCTGCTGGGAGCCGTGTTGTCCGACGCGTGAGCACCTCAGACCGGGCTCGCGCCGTCTGAGAGGAACGAAGGGCCCCGCGAAACCGCGGAGCCCTCCGTCTTTCCCTCGGCGCCTGGCGCTCGATGCCTTGGGCTCTACCGCCCCACTCTCAGGTTCACGATCCTGGTCTGCTGCAGTTCAGGATTGAACACCAGGAGGCTCAGGTAACCTCCGTCCCGCATCCCTGAGAGCACTTGCTGCAGGTCCTGGGCGGTCCTGAGCGGCCGGCGCGGCTGCGGATTCACCACCGCGACCAGGATGTCGTTGCGGAAGAGCCGTCCCTGGCGCGCGGGGCCGTCGGGATCCACTTCGACCACGCGCAGTCCCCGCTGCTCATCCGGAATCTGGTTCTGCCGAGCCTGCGCCTCGGTGATCGGCTCCACGGTGATGCCGAGCTTCTCGGTCGCGGTGGAGCCGCTGCCGGCGTCGTTCGACGGCATCGGGTTCGACGCCACCCGGGTCACGCTGTCGGACGCTTCGCCGAGCCGCACCCGGAACGTCTTCTTCGAGCCGTAGCGCCAGGCCTCGATCTCCACCGTTTCGCCCGGCTCGCGTGCACGGATGATGCGCTGCAGCGTGTTGACGCGGTCGGCCACCTTGCCGTCCGCCTTCACGATGACGTCGCCCGGTTCGATGCCCGCCCGCTTCGCCGGCGAGTTCTCGTTGTCGGCGTTGTACGGCTGCACGAGGACGCCGGTGACTTCCTTGAGACCCGCCACGGCGGCGTCGTCGGCGTTGGCATCCCGGATCGAGACGCCGAGCACCGCGCGGCGGATCCGCCCGTGCTCGATGAAGTCGTCGAGCACTTCCTTGGCCAGGGTAATCGGAATCGCGAATCCGTATCCGGAATAGAACCCCGTCTGGCTGGCGATGGCGGTGTTGATGCCGATGACCTCACCGCGGATGTTGACCAGCGGCCCGCCCGAATTGCCCGGGTTGATGGCGGCGTCGGTCTGGATGAAGTCGGTGATCGCCCAGCTGTTCCGGTTGACGCTCACGTCCTCGCGGTCGCGCCCCTTGGCGGACACGATGCCGGCCGTGACGGTGAAGTCGAGGCCGAGGGGGTTGCCGATGGCGACGACCCACTCGCCGATGCGGGTGCCGTTGTCGTCGCCCAGCGAGGTGAACGGGAGGCCCTTCTCGTCGATCTTGAGCACCGCCACGTCGGTCTGCTCGTCGCGGCCGATGACGCGGGCCGGGAAGGTGCGCCGGTCGGTCAGGGTGACCTCGACGCGGTCGAAGCCCTGGATCACGTGGTTATTCGTCAGGATGTACCCGTCGGCGCTGACGATGAACCCGGAGCCGCTCGCCTGCTGCGGTTGAATCGGCGCGGGGTCGAACTGGCCGAACAGGTCATCGAGCGGCCGCGGTGGCCGCTGCGGCTGGCGCTGGCGCTGCTGGGCGGTCTGCCGCGCCGAGCGCTCGGAGTGAACCGACACCACCGCCGGCGTGACCCGCTCGGCGATGGAGGCGAAGGCGGTGTTGAGGTCGGCGACGGACGGCGGAACGATCGGCGCCACCGACGCCGCCGGACGCGCCGGGGTCGACGACTGCGCGTAGCCGAACCGGGTGAGGTCCAGTCCCGAGGCGAAGACAAGACCGGCGACGAACGCGCCGACGAGGGCGCCACCGAATGCGAGGCGTGTAGGCTTCATGCGAAGGCTGGCTTGGGAAGAACGAAGCGGAGAAGCAGGGAAGCGGCGAAACGCGGATGCCGGCGGCCCCGGGTTCGCCGCATCGCTGCTACTCGTGTAGTCACCGAACCGTTCCTTGCGGTTTCCGTCCGGCTCCTAAGCCTTGCGCCGGTGCACACCGGGGCGCTACCCCCGGTGTGCGGGCCGTGCGGGGCCGGCCGTGAGCCGCTACTTCTTGTCGTCCACGATCTCGTAGTCGGCCTCGACCACGTCGTCCGGCTTGGCCCCCGCCTTGGCGCCGTCCGCGGCCGCCTCCCCTGTGGGGGCGCCTGCCGCTGCGCCGGCGTCGGACGCCTGCGTCTGGGAGTACAACGAGCGGCCGGCCTCCTGGTACGCGGCGGTCAGCTCCTCCATGGCGGCGCGGATCTCGCCCATGTCGTCGCCCCGATGCGCCTTCCGGGCGCGCTCGACGGCGTTGTCCAGGCGCGTCTTCAGTTCCGGGCTCAGCCGGTCGGACCACTCCTTGGCGTTCTTCTCGACCTCGTAGGAGAGCGAGTCGAGGCGGTTCCTCGCGTCGATGTCCTCGCGGCGCTTCCGGTCTTCGGCCGCGTTCCGTTCGGCGTCGCGCACCATCCGTTCGATCTCGTCCTTGCTGAGGCCGCTCGACGCCTCGATGCGGATCTTCTGTTCCTTGCCGGTGGCCTTGTCCTTCGCCGACACGTGCAGGATGCCGTTGGCGTCGATGTCGAAGGTGACCTCGATCTGCGGCATTCCACGCGGGGCCGGCGGGATGCCGGTCAGCGTGAACTTCCCGATCGTCCGGTTGTCGCGCGCCAGCTCGCGCTCACCCTGGAGCACGTGGATCTCGACCGTCGTCTGGTTGTCGTCGGCGGTCGAGAAGGTCTCGGCCTTCCGCGTCGGAATCGTCGTATTCCGGGGGATGAGCACCGTCGTGACGCCGCCCAGCGTTTCGATGCCGAGCGAGAGCGGGGTGACGTCGAGCAGGAGCACGTCCTTCTGTTCCCCGGTGAGCACGGCCCCCTGGATCGCGGCGCCGATGCCGACCACCTCGTCCGGGTTGACGCTCCGGTTCGGCTCCTTGCCGAAGAAGTCCTTCACGATCTGCTGGATCTTCGGGATACGGGTCGAGCCGCCCACGAGGATCACCTCGTCGACGTCTTTCGGATCCAGCCCCGCGTCCTTGAGCGCCTGCTGCATCGGCGGGATCGTGCGCTTGATCAGGTCGTCCACCAGCTGTTCAAACTTCGCCCGCGTCAGCGTGTAGTTGAGGTGCTTCGGGCCCGACTGGTCGGCCGTAATGAAGGGCAGGTTGATGTCCGTCGACTGCGTGCTCGACAGCTCCATCTTGGCCTTCTCGGCGGCCTCCTTGAGCCGCTGCAGCGCCATGGGGTCCTTGGAGAGGTCGATGCCCTGGTCGCGCTTGAACTCGGCGACGAGCCACTCGATCACCCGCTGGTCGAAATCGTCACCGCCCAGGTGGGTGTCGCCGTTCGTGGCCTTCACCTCGAACTGGCGCGTGCCCTCCACGTCGTAGAGCTCGAGCACCGAGATGTCGTAGGTGCCGCCGCCGAGGTCGAAGACGGCGACCTTCTCGTCCTTCCCCTTCTTGTCGAGGCCGTACGCCAGCGCCGCCGCCGTCGGCTCATTGATGATTCGGAGCACTTCGAGGCCAGCGACCTTGCCGGCGTCCTTCGTGGCCTGACGCTGGGCGTCGTTGAAGTACGCCGGGACCGTGATCACCGCCTTGCTGACCGAGTGGCCGAGGTAGTCCTCCGCGGTCTGCTTCATCTTCTGGAGGATCATCGCCGAGATCTCGGGGGGCGTGTATCGCTTGCCCTGAACCTCGACCGCGGCGAGGCCATTGGGGCCTTCGGCCACCGTGTAGGGGACGCGCTTGATCTCCTCCGGGACCTCCGGCACGCGGCGCCCCATGAAGCGCTTGATCGAGAAGACCGTGTTCTTCGGGTTGGTGACCGCCTGCCGTTTGGCGATCTGGCCCACCAGCCGCTCGCCGTCCTTGGTGAACCCGACGACGGACGGGGTCGTCCGGCCCCCTTCGGAGTTCGGGATGACCACGGGGTCCCCGCCTTCGAGCACGGAAACGACCGAGTTGGTAGTGCCGAGGTCGATGCCGATTACCTTGTCTGCCATCTGGTTTGCACCTCAGTGAAGGATTCGGCGCGGCAGCCATTGCCGGAGCCGGCGGCTCTTGGGGCCGGGTGTAGAACGTCGCTGTGGAGGAGAGCAAGGCTGGGGCCGGGGCCGAGTGCCAAATTGACTGTCTCGCCGGGCTCAATTCGCGGCCCGGATGGTCGAAATGACGGATTTTGAAGCAGTTGCGGGCCTTTTGCAGGCATTCGGGATGCCGGCCGTTCGGTCTGGTCCAGCTTCGAGGTCAGGCAATGTTTCCACTCAGTGACGAGAACCCGACGGTTCGGACGCCGATCGCGACCTATGCCCTGATCGGCACGATCGTCGCCGTGTGGGTCCTGGTTCAGGGAGCAGGCCTCGACCAGAACGCCCTGGCAGTCAGCGTGTGCAACCTGGGGATGGTCCCCGGGGAGCTGACCGGCCAGTCGCCGCTGGGGACGGCGGTGCCTCTCGGGCCGGGGATGGCCTGCGTCGTCGATGACTGGGCCATCAACACGTGGACGCCGGTGACGTCGATGTTTCTCCACGGCGGATGGGGGCACCTCGTCGGCAACCTGCTGTTCTTCTGGGTCTTCGGGAACAACGTCGAGGACAGCATGGGGCGGCTGCGGTTTCTCGCGTTCTATCTGATCTGCGGGCTGATTGCAGCCGGGGCGCACCTGGCGATCGATCCGGCGTCGCCGGTGCCGACGGTGGGCGCGTCGGGGGCGATCTCCGGCATCCTGGGCGCCTACCTGATCCTCTATCCGCGGGTGCGGGTCCGCATGCTGTTCTGGTTTCTGCTCTTCATCCGCGTGATTGCCGTACCGGCGTGGGTCGTGCTGTTGTGGTGGTTCATCTGGCAGGTGGTGGCCGGTCTGCCGCAGCTGATGACGCTGCGCCCGGAGGTGTCGGGCGGCGTTGCGGTCTGGGCGCACATCGGTGGATTCGTGGCCGGCGTGGTACTCGTCAAGCTCTTCACGAACGAGGAGCTGCATCGGCGCCGGCTGGCCATGAGCGAGGCCCGGGACGCGTTCCTCGGGCCCTGACGCCTCGGCGCGCTGTCCGGAGTCGCGCTGCCGCAGGTGGCGGGGCCGGCACTCGCGCAATACGGAAGCCCCCGGCGGTCGTGCGCCCCGGCGCGTTGCCAGCCCCCGGCGGCGGCCGGTATCTTCTGGCGCCCGTTACCGCACCGATACGCTCCCGTGACCGAGGGGCCCGCTTTCGTTACACGGGCAGTTCGAAGGCGACGGCTTCGCCAATCCAACACAGGGCAACACCGTGCCGCTCATTCCCCGCGACGAGGGATTCTTTGCGCTGTTCAACGACCTGGCGCTGAAGATGAAGGACGCCGCGCGATTGCTCCGGCAGATGTTCGCCGATCCATCGCGGCTCGACGAACTGGTTGCCGAAATCAAGAACGTGGAGCACGAGGCGGACGCGTTGATCCACGAAGTCAGCAAGCGGCTGGACCGGAGCTTCATCACGCCTCTCGATCGCGAGGACATCTACCGGCTGGCCCAGGAGCTGGACACGGTCGTGGACCTGATCGACGGCACGGCGCGCCGGGCCGCGATGTTCAGGATCCGCGAGACGCGCCATGACGCCGAGAAGCTCGCCGAGATCCTGGAGCATTCGATCCACGAGCTGGAGCTGTCGGTGCGGAACGTGAAGGATCGCCGCGCGGTCACGCGGCACACGCACGCGGTCAAGCGCTACGAGGAGCAGGGCGACACGCTGTATTCGCATGCCGTGGGTCAGCTGTTCGAGGGAACGCCCGATCCGATCGAGGTGATCAAGTGGAAGGAAGTCTATGACACGCTCGAAGGCGCGCTGGACCGCTGCCAGACGGCGGCCATCGTCCTCGAGAGCATCTCGCTCAAGCACTCCTGATCCGTGACGACCTATATCGTCCTGATCGTTGCGGTCGCGTTCGTCTTCGATTTCATCAACGGGTTCCACGATTCGGCGAATTCCATCGCCACGATCGTCGGGACCCGCGTGCTGAGCCCGGTCGCCGCCGTCGCGATGGCCGCGACGTTCAATTTCCTGGCGGCGTTCATCGTCGGAACGGCGGTCGCCAGGACGGTCGGGAAGGGGATGATCGACGTCTCGATCGTCACGCCGAACGTCATCCTCGGAGGGCTGCTCGGGGCCATCATCTGGAACCTCATCACCTGGTGGTACGGGCTGCCGAGCAGTTCCTCGCACGCGCTGGTCGGCGGCTATGCGGGCGCGGCGGTCGCCAAGGCCGGATGGGTCGCCATCATCCCGGCCGGCTGGACCAAGACGCTGATCTTCATCGTGGCGTCGCCGGTGATCGGAATGGGGGCCGGCTTCCTGCTCATGGTCGGCTTCTACTGGGCCTTCCGCGGCTTCAGTCCGGCCCGCGTGGACGCGCTCTTCCGCCGGCTGCAGCTCGCCAGCGCGGCCCTCTTCTCGCTGTCGCACGGCGCCAACGACGCCCAGAAGACGATGGGGATCATCGTGGGACTCCTGATCTCCGTGCAGGGGACGTTCGCCAACGAGACGGGGATCCTCCGCCACCTGCACCTCGCCGACTCCGACCACATCCCGCTCTGGGTGGAGATGGGCGCCTACACCGCCATTGCCCTCGGCACGCTGTTCGGCGGCTGGCGCATCGTGCACACGATGGGGAATCGCATCACGAAGCTGCGTCCGGTTGGCGGGTGCGCCGCCGAGACCGGCGGCGCGATGGCGATTCTGATCGCCACGCGATTCGGCATTCCGGTGAGCACGACGCACACCATCACCGGCGCGATCGTGGGCGTTGGCGCCACCACGCGGCTCTCGGCCGTGCGCTGGGGGCTCGCCGGGCGCATCGTCTGGGCATGGGTGCTCACGATCCCGGCCGCGGCCACCATCTCGGCGGTGATGCTCCGGGCGCTCGAGTTCGCGGCCGCACCCTGACGCTTCCGCGATCCCGGATCGAAGTCGTAAGGACGGGGCCGAATCGTCGCAGGCAGATTCCGCCGGTTTGCGGATGCCCGGCCATCGTCGGCCTTACGGGCGCGCGCCGGCGAACCGGCGTGACCCGTGGCGGAGGTCGAGACCGCAGGGGGATGGGTCGAAGACGCGCAAACCACGGTCCAGCAAGGGTTTGAGGCGGCCGAGCCCGTTTCGGCGCGCCGGTGTTACCGGGGTCGGCCCGGCGGGCGATATTTCCTTGTCCGACCAGTGGCCCTCGCGACCTGCCCCGAAGAGAGCGCATGACTGACACCGCGGTTGCCACCTCGCAGTTCCTCAACCGCGAACTGTCCTGGCTCGAGTTCAATGGCCGGGTGCTGCACGAAGCGGAGGATGAGCGCACGCCGCTGCTCGAGCGGCTCAAGTTCCTCTCGATCTTCAGCACGAACCTGGACGAGTTCTACATGGTCCGGGTGGCGGCGCTGCGGCGGCAGGTCGCCGCGGGGGTGCAGCAGCCAACGCCGGACGGTCTCACGCCGCAGGCGCAGCTGGACGCGATCGATCACGGGATCCGCGGCCTCCTCGAACGGCGCCGGCGCTGTCTGCACGATGCCGTGCTGCCGGCCCTGGAACGCGCCGGCGTCCGGCTGATTTCGATCGACGAGGCGACGCCGGAAGAACGCACGGCGCTTGACGCCTATTTCGAGAGCGACGTCTTCCCGGTGCTGACGCCGCTCGCCGTGGACCCGGGCCACCCGTTCCCGTACATCTCGAACCTGTCCCTGTCGCTCGCCGTGCAGGTGCGCGACGACGCCCGCGGCGTGGAGCACTTCGCGCGCGTGAAGGTGCCGCGCAGCCTGCCGCGATGGGTGCCCCTCAGGCGCCCCTGGCACTTCGTGGCCCTCGAGGATCTCATCGGCGCCCACCTGCCGAAGCTCTTTCCGGGCATGCAGGTCATCGGCTGGCACATGTTCCGGATCACCCGGCATTCGGACCTCGACGTCCCGGCGGCGGACGAGTCGGAAGACCTGCTGGCCACCATCGAGGAGCAGATCTTCCAGCGCCGGTTCGGCGAGGTCGTGCGCCTGGAGGTCGAGACCGGCATGCCACCGTCGATCCAGTCGCTCCTGCTGGACGAGCTCCGCGACACGTCGGACCCGGCCGTGCTGCCGCTGACCAGCGCCGACGTGCACGACGTCGATCCGCTCCTGGAACTGGGCGACCTGCTGGCGCTCGGCGCGCTGGAAATCCCGGAACTGCGGGACCCGCCCTTCGGCCCGGTCACGCCTCCCGAGGTGCGCGAGCCGGACCGGTCGATCTTCGACATCATCCGCGAACGCGACGTGCTCGTGCACCATCCGTTCGAGTCCTTCGGCACGACGATCGAGAAGTTCTTCGACAGCGCGGCCGAGGACGAGCAGGTGCTGGCCATCAAGCTCACCCTGTACCGCACGTCCGGCGACACGGCCATCGTGCGGGCGCTGACGGAAGCGGCCCAGCGCGGCAAGCAGGTGGCTGTGCTGGTGGAGCTCCAGGCGCGATTCGACGAGATCAACAACATCAACTGGGCGCGAACTCTGGAGAGCTACGGCGTCCACGTGGCGTACGGGCTCCCCGGCCTGAAGACGCACGCCAAGACGGCGCTGGTGGTACGCCGCGAAGCCGACGGCATCCGCCGCTACGTGCACATCGGCACCGGGAACTACAACTCCCGCACCGCGCGTCTGTACACGGACTTCGGGCTCCTGACCTGCCATCCCGACATCGGCGCCGACGTGAGCGAGGTGTTCAACCTGCTCACCGGGTTCTCGCGGCAGCGGGAGTACCGGCGCCTGTTCGTGGCGCCGGCGACGCTGAAGGACTCCTTCCTCCGCCTGATCCGGCGCGAAGCCGAGCATGCGCGGCAGGGGCGTCCGGCGCGGATCATCGCGAAGATGAACGCACTCCAGTCGCCGGAGGTGATCAGCGCGCTCTACGAGGCGTCACAGGCGGGCGTGGAGATCGACCTGGTGGTGCGCGGTATCTGCTGCCTCCGACCAGGAGTCCCGGGGTTGAGCGACCGGATCCGCGTCCTGAGCATCGTGGGGCGGTTCCTCGAGCACTCGCGGCTCTACTACTTCCTGAACGGGGGCGACGAGGAGTACTTCATCGGCTCGGCCGACTGGATGCCGCGCAACCTGGAGCGGCGCGTGGAGGTCGTGGTGCCCATCCTGGACCGGGCGCTGCACCATCGGCTGGCCACGTTGATGCGCGTCTACCTGTCCGACGGACGCCAGGGGTGGGAACTGCAGCCCGATGGACGCTACGTGCAGCGGACCCCGGTCACGCCCGAGGACATCGGGTCGCACCGTCTGCTCATGCGCGATCCCTGGGGGCTGGACCGCTCGGAGTCGCGCTACGTGACGCAGGAGTTCCGGGCGGCCTCGCTTGCGCCGGCGCCGGAGCCGCACCAGCACGCGGTCGCGCTGGGGAACGGACGGAAGCGGCGGACCCGGAAGTAGCCGCGCAGGCTCAGCCGGGGTTCTCGCTCGTTACCCCCACCGTCCCGTCCGGCGCCACGAGTTCCAGCGGCCGGCCAACCAGCTTCTCCAGGAGTCCCGCCTTGCGGGCGCCCCCCCACATTTCCAGGCGCACCGAGGTCGCGTGCGGGTTCTTCACCAGCGTCACGCGTACCGCCCGCCGGAGCCAGCGGACCTTCACCCGCGAAACGGCTCCGGCGTGGCCGCGATCCAGGCCGTCGGCCAGCCGCAGAATCGCCGCGAGGCGCCTGATCCGGCGGCGCACGTCGCGGTCGAGGAATCCGAACTCGCGGTGGCGCCGGCGCGGGGCCGCCCCCCGGTGAT
>JABWBJ010000339.1 GCA_013360595.1 Gemmatimonadaceae bacterium
GCGCCGGAACGCGAGCGTCCTGATGCCGCCGCGCTCCTCACCGACTGGACCGCCGGATGAGTGCCGGCACGCGCGACAACGACGAAGACGACGACATCCTCGACCGCGACCTCTCGCCGCAATGGATCCTGGCGTTGACCGTCGCCTGCCTGGCGGTCGCGGGGTGGCTGGCGTACTCCTTCGCCGGCTCGACGGTGCTGGCGCCTGACGCGACGAAGCTCACGCTGGTGGCCGTTCCCTTCGTGCTGGTGGTCGGCTTCCTGATCGCGGGGATCTGCGGATACATGGCCGGGCTGATCGGGGCGTCGAACAGCCCGATCTCGGGGGTTGGGATTCTCTCGATCGTGCTGTTCGCCTCGACGTTGCTGGTCGTGATGACGCCCACCCCGGAGACGCGCGGTCCGCTGGTGGCGTTCGCCCTCTTCGTGGTCGCGATCATCTTCGCCTGCGCGACGATCTCGAACGACAACCTCCAGGACCTGAAGACCGGTCAGCTGGTGGGCGCCTCGCCGATGCGGCAGCAGATCGCGCTCATCGTCGGTGTCGCGGCCGGCGCGGCGGTGATCCCGTTCGTGCTCAACCTGCTGGCGAAGGCGTACGGGTTCGCCGGGGCGGCGAACGTGGGCGTCGTCGCGCCCAATCCACTGCCGGCGCCGCAGGCCACGCTCATCTCGGCGCTGGCGCAGGGCGTGATCGGCGGGAACCTGGAGTGGAAGATGATCGGGATCGGTGCGCTGGTCGGCGCCGGCCTGATCCTGATGGACGCGACCCTCAAGGCGACCGGCAGGCTGCGCATCCCGCCGCTGGCGGTCGGGATCGGGATCTACCTGCCGATGTCGGCGACGTTCGCGGTGGTCGTGGGAGCCGTGCTGTCGCACTGGTACGACGGCCGGTCTCGCTCGGCGCCCGATCCGGCCCGCGCCGAACGGCTGGGCACGCTGGTCGCGTCCGGGCTGATCGTGGGCGAGAGCCTGTGGGGCGTGCTGAACGCGGGGTTGATCGTGGGGCTCAACAACGACGCGCCGTTAGGCCTCCTGCCGCCGGACTTCGCGCCGGCGCCGTGGCTGGGCGTCGTGGGGTTTGCCGTGGTGGTGGCGATGCTGTATCGATGGATGGTTCGGGCGAGCGCTGGGCGCAGCGCGTAGAGCGCAGCGTCGAGCGCAGGGCGCCGGGGGCAGGGCAGGCAGCGGTATCGGCAACCCGGAGTCGCTGACAGGTGTCGTACCCCTGCTCGGCGGCTGGCGCTGTCCGGCGGACGGCGCGAGGTTGAGGGGTCCTTCATGCGGAGTTGAACATGTCGCTCATCCTCGGCGGCGGCGCGCGAGTCGCGCTGGTGTGCCTCGCCATGGTACCGGGCGTGCCCGAGGCTCAGGGGACGCGATGGCAGCTGCGGGAGACGCTCCGGATCGGCGGCGCGGAGTCGGGGCCGGCGTCGTTCTCGGCGATCCGTGCCATGGATGTGGATCCGAAGGGGCGGATCCTGGTGTTCGAGCGCACCACGCAGGACATCCGGATGTTCGGCCCCGACGGCAGGCTCGTCCGGACGATCGGACGCAGCGGGGCCGGTCCCGGCGAGATGAAGAACGCCGAGGGGATGATCATCGGCCAGGGCGGCCGCATCTGGGTGCGCGACGCCGCGAACGCGCGCTTCACCATCTTTGGCCCCGACGGCGACTACGAGGCGAGCTGGACGATGCGCTTCTGCTGGTCGCAGGGATTGTGGGCGCCGCAGGTGGACCGGCAGGGGCGCATCCTCGACTACGATTGCATCGTGGGCGGCGACGCGCGCCCGTACCCGCAGGCGATCCTGGCGTATCGGGGCGACCGGTCCGGCGTCGACACCCTGTTCCGCCAGCCCGACTGCGGGACGCGGGCGCTTTCGGAGGCCGGGATATGGGTGCGGCAATCCGGGCGATCCACGATGTATGTGTCCGTTCCGTTTGCGCCGTTTCCGGTCGCGGCGATCGGACCGTCCGGGGAGACCTGGTGCGCGCCGAACTCGACGCGCTACGAGCTGATGCGCTTCGGGGCTGGCGCGAAGGACACGATCCGGGTGTCCCGGAACGTGCCGCGGGTCCCGATCACGAAGGCGCAGCGCGACTCCATCATTGCCAGCTACGAGGCGAAGGGGCCGACGGGGTTCGATTACGGCCGGATCCCCGACAGCAAGCCGGCGATCAGCCGCATAACGATCGATGGCGAGGGGCGCCCGTGGGTGCGCCGGACGGATGCCACCGGCGCCGTGCTCTGGGACGTCTTCAGCGCGACGGGACAGTTCCTGGCGACGGCCGAGCTGCCCCCGGGGGCGCGCGCGCCGGCTGCCGCGCCGTGGGTCGTGCGCGGACGGACCGTGTACACGGTCCTGCTGGACGAGGATGACGTGCCGTATGTGGTGCGTCTCCAGGGCGACGGTCGCTGAGGCTGGGCCCCTCGCCTCGAGCACTCACCGTGATCTCGCCAGCCTCGATCCTGTTCGCCCTGGTGCTCGCCCAGGGAACCACGGTCGACGTCCTGATTCGCGCCGGAACGGTCCACGACGGATCGGGGGCGCCGGGCCGGACGGCCGACGTCGGCATTCGCGGTGACCGGATCGCCTTCGTCGGAGACGCGACGGCGGCGGGGGTGAGGGGGACGCGCACGATCGACGCCCGCGGCCTCATCGTGGCGCCGGGGTTCATCGACCCGCACACGCACGTGCTGGAGGGAATCGGGTCGGCCGTGGCCCGCACGCCGACCGCCGAGAACCTGGCCGTGGTCCGGCGGCAGGCGCTGAGCGCGATCACCCAGGGCATCACCACGGTCACGATCAGTCCGGACGGGCGCGGACCAATCGACGTGGCTCGCGCGCTGCGGGAGGCCGAGGCGGGCGGGATCGGCGTGAACATCTTTACGCTCGTGGGATTCGGCAGCGTGCGGCAGCGGGTGATGGGGAGCTCATCGGCGCCGGCGACCGCGGCGCAGGTGGACAGCATGCGGCGGCTGGTCGAGCAGGGACTGCGTGAGGGCGCGTTCGGCGTCGGCGCGGGCCTGTTCTACGCCCCGCAGAGTTACGCGTCCACCGACGAGGTGATCGCGGTGATCTCCGCGGCCCGACCGTTCGGCGGCGTGTACGACAGCCACCAGCGGGACGAGAGTTCATACTCCATCGGGCTCCTGAACTCGGTGCGCGAGGCGATCCGCATCGGCCGCGCATCGGGCCTGGCCACGAACATCGGCCACGTCAAGGCGTTAGGCGTGGACGTGTGGGGGTACGCGGACAGCGTGCTCCGCCTCATGCGCGAGGCGCGGGCCGGTGGGCATCCGGTCGTGGCCGACCAGTACCCGTGGACCGCTTCGGGCACCGGGCTCAGCGCGGCCCTGCTGCCGCGCTGGGCGCAGGCC
>JABWBJ010000001.1 GCA_013360595.1 Gemmatimonadaceae bacterium
CGAACCCGGGAACGGCAGCGTCACCGAGAACCCGTCGCCGGCCCGCCGCGGGATCACGTGCACGTGATGGTGGAAGACGTCCTGTCCCGCCGCCGCCCCGCTGCTCACGATCACGTTCAGCCCGTCCGCCCCGGCCAGCCGCTGGACGATCGGCGCCAGCCGCAGGGCCACGTCGAACAGGTGCCGGGCCAGCTCCGGCGGCACGTCGCGCAGGGAGTCGAAATGCTCCCGCGGCACCACCAGCACGTGCCCCGCGTTCACCGGTTGCACGTCCATGAAGGCCAGCGCCTGCGCGTCCTCGTAGCAGATCGAGACTTCGCCGCCACCATGGATCAGCTCACAGAAGATGCACGGCCGGTGGGATTCGCGCATACGAACTCCGGTGCAGATGGCTGACTGCCGATGGGACCGACGCTGGTCGTCGGACGAAGCACCACGTCGTACCGCATAAGCGGTGCCGCCGGTTCCGGGCGGAGCGGGCGTGACCGCGCCGGGAACCGCCGATCCCGACCGTGCCGGAAAGTAACGGCGGCGCGACAGGTCCGTTGCGCGGACGCCGCGGGGGCGGCCGGCATGCCCGTCGCCGGCGTCCTCGACCGTTGACCCGCCCCGCTATCTTTCGCCCATGCCAACCAGGACCAGCCAGCGCCCCGCCGCGCCCACGGCCGTGCTCGACCGGGACCGGCTCATCGCCGCGTACCGCACCATGTACCTCTCCCGCCGGATCGACGACAAGGAGATCCAGCTCAAACGGCAGAACCGGATCTTCTTCCAGATCTCCGGCGCAGGACACGAGGCGATCCTGACCGCCGCCGGCATGGTGTTCAGGGCGGGCCACGACTGGTTCTTCCCGTACTACCGCGACCGCGCCCTCATGCTCGAACTGGGCATGACCCCGAACGAGATGCTGTATTCCGCCGTCGGCGCGGCCGATGACCCCAACTCCGGCGGCCGGCAGATGCCGAGCCACTGGGGACACAAGGCGCTCAACGTCGTCTCCTCCTCGTCGCCCACCGGGACGCAATTCCTCCAGGCGGTCGGCTGTGCCGAGGCGATCTGGCGCGCCCGCAAGCTGGGTGTCGCCGACGGATTCCCGGGCGACGAGATCGTCTACGTCTCCGCCGGCGACGGCACCACCAGCGAAGGAGAGTTCTGGGAATCGCTCAACACCGCCTGCAACCTGCAGCTCCCGATCGTCTATCTCATCGAAGACAACGGCTACGCCATCTCGGTCCCTGTGGAAGTCAACACCGCCGGCGGGTCGATCTCGAAGCTCGTCGCCGGATTCCCCGGCCTCCACCTCCAGGAGGTCGATGGGTGCGACCTCCTCGCGTCGTACGAGGTCATGAAGAATGCGGTGGCACACGTCCGGGCCGGCAACGGCCCGGCGTTCGTTCACGCCCACGTCATCCGCCCGTACTCCCACTCCCTCTCGGACGACGAGGTGCTCTACCGCCCGCCCGAGGAGCGGGACGCCGACGCCGCGCGCGACCCGCTCCGTACCTTCCCGGCCTGGCTCGTCAGGCACGGGCACGCGTCGGAGCCGGAGCTCGAGGCGGTCCGCGCCGAGGTCGACCAGCTCGTCCTTGCCGCCACCGACGACGCGCTGACCCGCGAGCAGCCGGCAGAAGCCACCATTCCGTTTGCCGTCCATTCGCCCGACGTCGATCCCACGAGCGAGCAGTTCGACACCGAGGATGACCCGCAGTTCTCGGGGAACGAGACCACGATGGTCGACCTCCTCAATGCCTGCCTCAAGGACGAGATGCGGCGCGACGCGCGCATCGTCGTCTTTGGCGAGGACGTGGCCGACGCCTCCCGGCGCCAGCACCTCGACAAGGTCAAGGGCAAGGGCGGCGTGTTCAAGGTGACCTGGGGCCTCCAGAAGGAATTCGGCGACCTGCGCGTGTACAACACGCCGCTGGCCGAGGCCAACATCATCGGCCGGGCGATCGGCATGGCGCTGCGCGGATTCAAGCCGGTGGTCGAGATCCAGTTCTTCGACTACATCTGGCCGGCGTACATGCAGCTCCGGAACGAGCTGGCCACGATGCGGTGGCGCTCGAACAACGCCTTCTCGGCGCCGGTCGTGGTGCGGACGACGTATGGCGGGTACATCCGCGGCGCGATCTATCACTCGCAGACGGGGGCCTCGCTCTTCACGCACTGCCCGGGGCTGCGCGTGGTCTGCCCCGCGACGGCGCTCGACGCCAACGGCCTGCTGCGCACGGCGATCCGCGGCGACGACCCGGTGATCTTCCTCGAGCACAAGCACCTCTACCGCCAGACGTACAACAAGGCCGCCTATCCGGGCCCGAACTTCATGATCCCGCTCGGCAAGGCGAAGATCGTGCGCGAGGGGACGGACGTGACGATCGTGACGTACGGCGCGACCGTGCAACGTGCCTTCACCGCGGCGAACCACATGGCGGAAGCAGGGATCTCGGCCGAGGTCATCGACCTGCGTTCGCTGTCCCCGTGGGACGAGGAACGCGTATACGCGTCGGTGAAGAAGACCAACCGCGTGATCGTGGGCTACGAGGATTCGCTGAGCTGGGGGTATGGCGCCGAGATCGCCTCCCGCATCGCCGATGAGTGCTTTCCCTGGCTCGATGCGCCGGTACGACGCGTCGCCTCGCGCGACACGTTCGTCGGCTACGCGCCGCGGATCGAGGACGCGACGTTGCCGCAGGTCGAGGACTTCAAGAAGGCGATCGCCGAGATCACTCGGTTCTAGCGGGGTCCCCGGGGACACCCCGTCCGGCGCCTTGACCGTGCCGGTACCGGCTCACCGCCGGATGGTGACGGTGCCGCACCCTGCTTCAGGTCGCGCGACGTCGCCACACGGCGCCGCACGTCACGTCGCGCGCCGGCCTGGACCGTGTCCGAGGGCGCATCTGCTTCACACTGTTGGACTTGGAACGTCGTGGTGGTGGCGGTGTCGAGGGCCCGCGACATGTGGCCTGTCCCTTGCATCCACGAGGGTCGCGGCCAGCGACGGCCGGCCATGATCCGGGAGCTCATTCATGATGGCCATCACGCACGATGAGGTCCGACGCCATCCACGCTGGAAGGCGGAGATGCAGACCCCGCTTCACTCGCCACGCAGCCAGCGGGTCAGTGGGGCTGGGCTGATTGCGCTCGTGGCGCTGCTGATCGTGTCGGTCGCGGCGGCCGTCCTCGCGGTTCGCGGATAGCGAGTCCGGGCGTTCGGGCAAGAAGGCGCCGCCGGTCAGTTGACCGGCGGCGCCTCGTGTTTCCGGCCAGGTGTTCGTTCGCGGGAGTTCTTGGAGCGGCTGGTCGGTCATCGACCGGTGGCGGCGGCCGTCGCTTCGTCACTGCCGCCCTGAAACCCGGCGTCGAAGAACGTGACGCTCCGCCGAGTCCCTGTATTGACACTCCGGTTTCGAGGCCTTAGTCGTCGAACCGCACCCGTTGTCTGCGGGAAGGTGATTGAGGGCGGTCACCGACGCGCCCGGTCGGACGGCAGGAATCGATACCAGGGCCGTATTCAATGATCCGAAGCAGCAGTCCTGCAGCAACAGGTACTGAGTACCGAGCTTCGTTTGTGCAGAACGAGGGAATGGTACTCTTTGCCTTACGCGGAGTTCGGGCAGGCGGGCTCGGCCTGCTCGCTGGGCTGCTCCTGGCGTGCTCGAAAGAACCTCCGACGCAGTCTCTGATCGACGCGTCCGGGCAGGCGACCTGGGTTGTGCCGTACACAGGGAAGGGTCGGGTCGTTGCGGCCGGCGATCTGGTCTTCTTCCCGGGCGACTTCCACGACGTCATCGCCGTAAGAAAGAACACTGGCGTCGTCGCGTGGCGCAGCCGGACGGCAATCCAGTCGCCCAACACGATTGGTTGGGGAGTAGCAGTCGCTGGCGATGTCGTAGTCTTGCCGGACGCCTATCTCCACGCCTTCGACCGCTCGACAGGGGCACTCCGGTGGACGTTCACAGGCGATGAAGGCGGCCTTCCGGCGCAGGCCGTTCCGGTCGGGAACAGCCAGCTCGTCTTCTCGGGATCCGGGAATGGCCTGGTTTACGGAATCCGTGCCGCCGATGGGGTTGAAGTGTGGCGTGCCGCGCCACCGTGGAACGACGGGTACCTTGCGATGGACCCGACGCTGGCAGGCGACACGCTGTTTGTCGGTTACGCTGGATACCCGGGCTTGCGTGGAGGCATCGCAGCATTCCACGCCAGCACAGGCGCACTCATCTGGGCAAGGGACTTTACGCCGCTGGTTGGTCCCGGACAGGCGGCGCGGTGCCTCGGGAACGTCGTTGTCGATTCGGCGACCGTTTACGCGTCCACACAGATCGGCGATGTGATTGCGCTGGACAGGAATACCGGCCAAATCCGTTGGCAACGCCGGCCAACCGGCGGTGGACCGGCCAACACCCGACAGCTCGCCATAGTCCGGCGTGTTCTCGTGGCCGCGACTCTGGAAGGACAGTGGCACGGGTTGGACGCGGCCACAGGCAACCTTCTTTGGTCCACGGACGGGCAACTCGGCTCCATCATGAACCCCCTTGCTGCACATGACGGGCTGGTATACGCGGCGAGTGGCGTACTTGCCACTATCGACCCAGCGGACGGGTCAACGCGAATTCTCCTGAGGGGTAATGGCGCGAGCCTGAACCTGTTTGGAACGCCCGCCATCGACGACGAGCGGGTATACATCGGCGGGCAGAGTCTCTGGGCCGTGCGAAAGTAGGCGCCGAGACCGGTACGCCCTCCCGTTCTCGCGCTCTCCGGACCGTTGCCACAGGCAGCCGCCTCAGGTGATCAAGCCGCGAGAGCTGCGACCTTACTTGTTCATGATCGACATCATGTCGGTGACCTTGTAGCCGGCGGGGATCTCGAAGACCGACGCCTCGATGGGGCCCTGCCTGAACTCCTTCACCTCGGTGGTCGTGGTGCTGGTGTTCTTCCGCCCGCCGCCGGATCGTCCGGGTCCCGCTTCTCGGGATCGCGCGGGAAGCTCTTCTGCCCCGCCCACGCCTGGACCAACGTCCCATCCACGGTAAAGTGCTCGCTCGACAGCAAGTCGGCGTGGCGGGCCTCGGCCACCACGGCCCCGAAAAAGCCCTCGGCCACGTCGCCGATCAACAGCCGCTGCCGGTTCTTCGTGAACACCGTCACATCCCAGACCGGATCGTCGACCCCGAGCCCCACGAACCACCGGAACAGCAGATTGTACTCGAGCTGCTCCATGAGCTGGCGCTCGCTCCGAATCGTGTACATGCTCCGAAGAGGCCGTGCCACGTTAGGCTTCCGCGCTCATTCCCGCAACCCGATCTTCTCCACACTGTTTCCGCAGCCTGTGAGAGAAGAACAGCAAAGGAATTCAGAGAACCCACGACGAGCACAAACGGCTGAGTCCGCTTGCCAAGGATGGCCCTTGCTGGCGACTTCTCTTTTCTCGTATCGTTGACCACCTTCTTCAGGCAGGCCGACAATGCTGCGGCGAAGGCGTATTCTCCTCGTTGGCGGTACCGCAACGATCGACGCTATCGGGGTGCGGCCGGCTCCTGCGGTCGCGGGCACGCCCAGTTGCGACCCCTGGTTCCCCCTGGGTGGGTCTTTCAGTTCACGGGCGGAGACATGGTCGGCTGCTACCGCTGGGGCCTGGAATACGGGACGTTCGACTGCTTTTCGAACACCCCGGCTGGAAGTGGGTGCGACGCCGACGGATGCTTCATTGGGTCTTGAGGCGGCGAGTCAATCATGTCGCGAAGGTGGGTCAGCTGGACTGTTGATGCGCTGTTGGTGGTAGCGATGCTCGGCGTGATCGCCTATGTCGCGCGACAGCAGGTCCCCGGCGGTACACTTCGCCTGCCAGGGTCGGACTGGCGCGCCCTTGTTTCTGGCGGGGTGGACGTCGGCGCGAACAGCGGCAAGGTAGTGGTGGTTGAATTCGTCGATTCCAATGCCCGGTGTGCGCGAGGATGGAGCCGGTGACGGCTCAGCTGGATCAGAGATTCCCGAACTAGATCCGGCGTGTGATCCGCCACCTTCCCATCGAGACGATTCATCCGCAAGCCATGGCGTCCGCAACAGCCGTGGAGTGTGCGCGTGCGCAGGGAGCGGCACGGAAGATGCACGACCTCCTGTTCGCAGTTCAGGCATCCATGACGTCGCTTTCGTTCGATGCGCTGGGCCGTGTGGTTGGCGTTTCCGATCCAGGGCATTCTCGGCTTGCGTGAAGGGGCCGACACCTGACCGGATCAGGCGAGACATGGACCTGGCGAGCTCGATCGGCGGCTCCGGAACACCAACGGTCATTGTCGATGGCCTGTTGTTGACTTCGTTCAGTCCGGCGCTCCTGCTTTCGCTTGTGAAGTCGCGATTAGACTGAAATCGCCCCACGCCGGGTTCTCCGATGAGATGGTGCGCTCTGCTGCTACTGCCAGCCCTGCGGTTGACTGTCGCCGGTGCTCAGATCCCGGCGACGGTTCGGATTGCCGGGATTGTGACCGATACCGCCGGGCGGGCGATTCAGTTCGCGAACGTGACGGCGCTGCCTGGCGGTCGCAGGATCATCGCTGGCGCCGACGGCCGGTTCGACCTGCTCGTCGACCCCTCCGTGCGGGAAATCGAAATCCGCCGGATCGGGTTCGAGCCCAGGATCGTTAGGGCTGACGCGTGGCCCGACAGTGTGCTGAGGATCTCGTTGGCCGCCCTCCCCGCGCAGCTCGCCAGGGTGCGTGTCGAGGCGGCGCAGCGCATCCAATCGCTCGTCACCCGCGGCTTCTATGAGCGCAAGGACCAGCTCGAGGATGGGATCAATCACGGCTTCATGGTCACCCCCGAGGAGATCGAGCAACGCAAGGGTGCGCGAGTGACCGACTTCCTGTTCGGCCACCACGCGATCAAGGTCGTGATGTTCCAGCCACCTTGGCCCTACGACAAGGTTCGCCCGGGTCTGCAACCTCAAGGGCTCAACGGGTGCCGGATGGAGATCTATGTCGACGGCCATCGCTTCTATCGCTCGCGGTGGCCGCCTGACCCTCGCATTGATCGCTTCTTGGGCGACGAGTACATCAATGACCAGATTGCGACCAGTAATATCGCCGCGATCGAAGTGTACCCGAGGGGCGTGGGGGCACCACCAAAGTACCAGCCTCTGAACGGAACCTGCGGGGTCATATTGATCTGGACGAAGTAGTCGGGCCGGCGCTCATCCCAGCCGAATCGCAACGGCTTGCGCACGGTGGCGCAACGACCGCATGTCTCGTGCCCTTGTATCGCGTGCCAAGGCGAGTGGAGGCAACACCCCTGGTGCGCACGGCGCGGTGAGTGATCTGCCGGGGCAGCACGCCGCGGTCGCCGGCGCCCGCAAGCGGCTCTGCTCCATGCGGGAGCGGATTCTGGATCTCGTCCCCGCGGGCGAGGGCTACCTCACCGCACTGATTCATCAGCGGCCGCACACGAGGAAAGGGGATGTCGAGCGGCTCTTCGCCCTCCAGGAAGAACTGGGCGAGGAGCGCTTCCGCCTCGTGCTGCAGCGAAAGCAGGTGTGCCGAAGCCAGTACTCCCCAATCGGCATCTGCACTCTTGGGCGCATTCCCGGAGAGCGGCCTCAGGCGGCTGTGCCCCGGGATGAAGCAGCGAGAGCTGCGACCTTACTTGTTCATCATCGACATCATGTCGTTGACCTTGTAGCCGGCGGGGATCTCGAAGACCGACGCCTCGATGGGGCCCTGCCTGAACTCCTTCACCTCGGTGGTCGTGGTGCTGGTGTTCTTCCGCCAGCAGCGCCTTCATGCCGTCGCCGCCGAAGCCGGCGCCGGTCAGGCTCTGGGCGAAGTTCTTCGCGAAGGCCTCGAAGGCCTTCTGCTCGGGGGCCGGAACGTCGGCCACCCACAGCTCGGTGGTGTTGTCGATCGTTTGCGACCGCTTGATGGGGCCGACGGACATCTTCAACCCGTACGCCTGCTTCATGGTGTACTTGCGGGTCCTGTAGCCGAGCAGATCCTCGCCGGCGCCGTCGTCAGAGACCGAGACCACGACGTCGCTGACCTCCATCTTCATCATGCCGGCGGCTCCGATCGCGCCGAGCATGGACGCCATGCCGCCCACGGGGAGGATGGTGACGGTCTTCTCGCGGGGCGAGACCATCTTCAGGATCGCCGAGTCCGCGTTGAGCAGCATGTAGCCATCGCGCGGCATGCCCTGGGGCGCCTTCACCCAGTCGACGCGGACGTTCGCTCCGGCGAGGCGCACCTGCATGGTCGTTTCGCCAACGCTGCGATCGGTGGACTTCGTGGTCGAGGTGAACGACCAGCCGTCGACGACCGGGCGGGCGGCGGGCGAGGCAGCAAGTCCGGCGACGAGCAGCGCCGGGATGGCGGCGAGGCGATAGCCTGGGTGAGACAGAGTCATGAGTTCGATCCTCCGAATGTGGCGGAATCCAGCCGCTGGAAGCTACGACATCCCGTCAGCCCCGACCACACCCCCGAATCCCGGACGAGGATGGCGGGCTCCTCTCCGGTTCGCCTATTGCCGCTCAAAGACGGTCCGGCCGCCGACCACGGTCATGATGATGCGGGCGTCGCGAATGGCCTCGGGCGCGATGGCGGTGAGGTCGCGGTCAATGAGCACGAGATCGGCCAGCATCCCTCGGCTGAGCCTGCCCTTCCGGTCTTCCTCGAAGGAGGCGAGGGCGGCCCCGCTGGTGTACGCCCGCAACGCTTCCTCGACCGTGATCTTCTGCTCCGGGACCCAGCCGCGGGGGTGGCGATCATCGAGCGTGCGCCGCGTGACGGCGGCGTAGATGCCCTCGAGCGGCGTGGGCGGGGCGACGAACCAGTCGCTGCCGAAGGCGAGCGTGGCCCCGCTGTCGAGCAGGGAGCGGAACGCGTAGGTGCCTTTCGCCCGTTCCGGTCCGATCACCTTGTCGGCCCAGCGGCCGTCGTCGATGGCGTGGTATGGCTGCATGCTCGCGATCACGCCCTGCGCGGCGAAGCGCGGGATGTCGGCCGGCGCGATGTGCTGCGCGTGCTCGATGCGGAAGCGCCGGTCGCGCGGCCCGTTCCCGGTCGCCACGCGCTGGTAGGTGTCGAGGAGCGCGCGGATGGCCCGGTCGCCGATCGCGTGGATCATCACGTGGAGCCCGGCCTGGTCCGCCCCCGACGTCCAGCGATAGAGGTCCTCGGGGGTATTCACGAACAGGCCGCGATCGTTCGGCGCGTCGGTGAACGGCTCCAGCATGGCCGCGGTGTGCGATCCCAGCGACCCGTCCACGAAGCCCTTGAGGCCGCCGATCCGGAGCCACTCGTCACCCCTGCCACGCGCCTGGACCGTGTCGCGCAGGCGCTCCCAGGTGGAGAGTGGAACCGCGGCGTAGATCCTGGTGCGAAGGCGTCCCGCGGCGCGCGCCCGTTCGAAGATCGCGACGTCAGACCACGAGCCCATGTTGTGCACCGACGTCACGCCGTTCGACGCAACGTAGGTCATCGCGGTATCGAGGGCGCGGTCCTCGAGCGCCGCCGGCGGGTCTGGAACGACCCTCGCGACGAGGGACTGCGCGTTGTCCTTGAGGATCCCGGTCGGTTCGCCGCCGCCCGCGCGTACGATCGCGCCACCCGCCACTTCCCGCGTCGCACGGTTGACCCCGGCCAGCCTGAGCGCCAGCGAGTTGGCGAGCGCCATGTGGCCGTCGAGGCGGTTCACCCACACCGGATGCTCGGGGGTGACCGAGTCGATCCAGGAGCGTTCGGGCAACGCGCCGCCCCACTGCTCATGGTCCCAGTCGCCGCCGGTGATCCAGGTGCCGGCCGGGACCGTGGCGGCGAACTCCCGGATCCGGCGCGTGAACGCTTCGGGCGTGCGCGCGTCGCGGAGTTGCACCGACGACAGCCGGAATCCGCCGGTGACGAAATGGACGTGCGAATCGATGAAGCCCGGCGCCACCATGCCGCCCCGGGCGTCGATCACCCGCTCCGCGCCGAGCTTCCGGATCTCCGCCGAGGACCCGACCGCGAGGATGGTGTCGCCGCTGATGGCGACGGCATCGGCCCAGGGGCGGGTGGAGTCGCCGGTCCAGACGCGCGCGTTGACGATCGCGAGCGAGGGGGCCGGGGTCGCGTTCATGTCGCAGGCGGTGACGAGGGCGACACCGAGGGCAGCGGGCAGCGGGCAGCGGAGGGTGAACAGGCCGCGCGCGGGTCGCATCCCGGGTTACCGGTTGCGCTCGATCGCATCCCTCACGTCGAGCAGGATCTCGAAGTAGAGCTGCTCGCGGCGGTAGGCGAAGTCGAGGGAGACCATCTGGGCGTCGTCGCCGGTGGCCTTGGCGCGTTCAAAGGCCTCACGGTACATCTCGTCCAGGTTGGCGAGGATCCGTTCGCGGGAGCGTGGCATGCGCGTTCTCTCTATGGCGCGAGGGGTGAGTCGCGGTAACTCTTCAGCGGGGTCCGGGCGCGGGTCGCGGTCGACCGCGTCGAGCAGGAACTTGCGCGCGGCCCCGAACACCAGGCGACGAGGGCTGAGGGGACCTGTCATGCAGCGGGACGATATCTTCGCGCGCGATGGCTACCGGTGCGTGTTCTGCGGGCAGGTCTTCCCGGCGGAAGAGCTGACGGTCGATCACCTGCAGGCGCGCTCGCGCGGGGGTGACCGGTCGGGTGGCAACTTAGTGACCGCCTGCGGGGGCTGCAACGCGCGCAAGGGCCGCCAGCCTCTCGCGCGGTTCCTGGCCGCCGAGCCCGAGACGTACACGAACTTCAGGCGGCACGCGGTGCACGCGTGGAAACGGCACGTGCAGGCGGTCGAGGAGGAAGTGAGAAGAATGGCGCAGAGTGTTGAGCGCGGGGCGCAGCGGAAGGGTGTCAGAGCCGGTGAAAGACAGCCTCCTCCACCGGGCAATCGCCCTTGAGGTGCTCGACCACGATCCGCTCGAGAAGCTCAGGCGTCACCCCCGCGTACCACACGCCCTCCGGGTACACCACGACGATCGGGCCGCCCGCACAGACGCCGAGGCAGGGTGTTTCACCGCGCTTCACCCGGCCGGGACCGAAGAGGAGCCCTTCCCGTTCGAGCAGCGACGCCAGGAGCGCATAGAGACCGCGGCCGCGCCGGTCGGGTGAGCAGAAGCTCCCGGTGCAGACGAGGACGTGCCGCCGGTACGGCTCCATGAAAGGCTCGACAACCGGCATCGGCAGAGGCGGCGTGCGTTACACGGCAATGGGGGAACGTCGGAGAGCCTGCTAGCTTATGCGAGGCAAGCTACCACGGGGATCCATGAGCGTCACACGGGAATACCAGGCGGCCGGGAAGAAGCGGATCAACCACATCGTCGCCCACTGGGTCGAGGGCGAGGCGTTCGACGTCGGCCAGCCGGGCCAGGCCACGGTGCGGATCGACGGCACGCGCCTGACCGGTCCCGGCCCGGTGGACATGCTGCTCTGCGCCCTCGCCACCTGCTCGTCCATGGACGTGGTCTCCATCCTGGCCAAGCGCCGCACACCGGTGGCCACGCTCGACATCGACGTGCGGGGCGAACGCGCGAACGCCATCCCGGCGAAACTGACGTCCATCGCGATGATCTACCGCATCACGGGCGAGGGGATCGACCGTGAGTCGGCTGAACGGGCGATCGATCTCGCGCTCAACAAGTACTGCTCCGTGCGCGACTCGCTGGATCCGGCCATCCCGATCGAATGGACGCTGGTGCTGAATGAGTGAGGCGTGGGGGCGACGCTAGATCCTGGCCCGACGCAACAGCTGGGCATTGATGGCCACGATCACCGTGCTGGCGGACATGAGCACGGCGCCGACGGCCGGGGGGAGCAGGAGACCGACCGGAGCGAGCGCGCCCGCCGCCAGCGGGATGGCGACGACGTTGTAGCCGGCCGCCCACCAGAGATTCTGGACCATCTTGCGGTACGTCGCGCGGCTGAGCGCGATGATCCGCGGCACGTCGCGCGGATCGTTGCGCACCAGGATCACGTCGCCCGCCTCCACCGCCACGTCGGTCCCGGCGCCGATCGCGATGCCGACGTCGGCATTCAGCAGCGCCGGTGCGTCGTTGACGCCGTCGCCCACCATCGCCACGCGCTTGCCGCGCTGGCGAACCGCGTCGATCCGGGCCGCCTTGTCCCCGGGGAGCACCTCCGCCAGCACAACGTCGATCCCGAGGTCGCGGCCGACGGCGTCGGCCACCGCTCTGGAGTCGCCCGTCATCATGATCACTTCGACGCCCATGTCGTGCAGCCGGCCGACCGCGGGGGGTGGCCGTCGACCCCGCGCACCGGGATCCCGGCGGTTTTCAGGGCGCCGCTCGCGGTTTCGCGGCGGATGTCGGTGGCCTGCTGGATGCGCCGGAGCCAGCCCAGTCGCCCCAACGCCAGAACCTGCTGCAGTCTGTGGTCGCTCAGGACGTTGCTCATCAGCGGCGAAGGACCACACGATTCCCGCCCGTGTCAACGTCTCGACTCGCTTTCCGTGGTGGCCGGTTTCAGCCGTCCCATCAATGGCCGGTTGGCGTGTCCGCTGAGGGAAATCAACGCTGAAGCGGCCGCGAACGGATCCGGAACAAGAACGCCCGGACCCGTTCGGATCCAGGCGCTTCCAAGTGCTTCACACTGCGGTACTTCCAAAGAGCGGGCGACCGGACTCGAACCGGCGACGTCCAGCTTGGGAAGGAGGCCGAGAACCAAGGGCTGAGTGAGGTACGCGACACGCGATGGCCGGTCGGGCGCGCGCCTACCATCTGTCGTACATTTCGGGTTCGAGCGGATCCGGGCCGCCCTCGGTGGCTTGTACCGCTGCCGCCCGCGCGTGTCAGGGTGAGGATCGCTACGGTGTCGGCAGGCCAGCATGAGCTGATACTCTGCACGCAAGCCAAGGTGAGGCGTCGGCAACCGCCGTACCAGACGCCGTTCGGCTACATGCGCACCGCGTACACCGCCACGTTACCCTCGCGTGTGAAGGACAGCACCTCATAGCGCTCGTGGCCGATGTCCATACCGGGTGCGCTCTGCGGCATGCCCGGCACGGCGAGGCCGCGTATCTCCGGACGCTCTCGGAGGACGCGAGCCACCAGGTCCGCGGGAACGTGGCCCTCGAAGACGTAGGCATCCACCTGGCTCGTGTGGCAGGAGTACAGCTCCGCGGGCACACCGAGGTTGCGCTTGGCCTCGGTGGCGTCCGGCACGTCGCGGACGTTTACCTCGAATCCGCTGGCTCGCATATGGGCGATCCATTTGCCGCAGCATTCGCACGTCGGCGATCTGTAAGCCGTGAGGGCGCCGCGTTCAGCACCTAATGAGCGGCGCTGCCAGACTGCACCGCCCAGTGCCACAAGAGCCACGCCCCCGGCGGCGCTTCCGATGAAGGTGCGCCTCGACATGCGGGGGCGGGACACCTCGGCGCGATCGTCCGCGCCGACGCCCGTGTTCTTCTTCTTTCGCAGCCTGCTCATGAGTTTCCTCCTTGTGCATTGCCGGTCCCGGCCTGCGTGGCCAGGCGACTGGTCGCGGCCACCGGGGTTGGAAAGAGCTCGCCCGCGTCGGCGGGCCTGTGCTGCAAGGCTCGTAGCTCGCGTTCCCGCCAGAGCGAGTAGATAGCCGGAATCACGACCAGCGTCAGGATCGTACTACTGATCATCCCGCCAACCATCGGTGCGGCGATCCGTTTCATCACGCTCGAGCCGGCGCCGCTTCCCCAGAGGATCGGCAGCAAGCCGGCCATGATCGCGGTGACCGTCATCAACTTCGGCCTGACGCGCTCAACTGAACCTTCGATTACCGCGTCGTAGAGATCGCGCAGGCCCGGCTGGCGACCATTCGCCCGCTTGGCGTCCCAAGCGATGTTCAGGAAGATCAGCATGACCACGCCGGTCTCCGCGGCCACTCCGGCCAGCGCGATGAACCCGATCGCAACAGCCACCGACCAGTTGTAGCCGAGCGCCCACAGGAACCAGATCCCGCCGACGAGCGCGAACGGGAGCGAGAGCATGACGATCAGGGTCTCGCCGACACTCTTGAAGTTGAAGTAGAGGAGCAGAAAGACGATCGCGAGGGTCGCTGGAATGACAAGCTTCATCCGCTCCTTCGCCCGCTGCATGTATTCGTACTGGCCACTCCACGTGAGCGTGTACCCTTGCGGCATCGCCACCATCTGGTCGACCACGCGCTGGGCTTCCTCGACGTACCCGCCCAGGTCGCGACCAGCCACGTCCACGTAGACCCATGCTGTCGGTATCGCGTCTTCGGTCCGCACGACCATCGGGCCGGGGACTTCGCGTATCGTCGCGACCTGGCCCAACGGGACCTGCGGTTCCCGACCCGGGGCCATACCTCCGCCGGAGGCCATGCCACCGCTCCCGCCCATTCCCCTGCCTGGAGGCAACGGCACATTCGCGCCCTGGGCAACCGGAATCAGCACACTCGCCAGGCGCTCCGGATTATCACGCAACTCCTGCGGATAGCGCACCCGCACGCCGTACCGTTCGCGCCCTTCGACCGTCTGCGTGATGGTCATGCCGCCGATCGCGGTCGCGATGACCGCCTGCACATCGCCTACGTTGAGACCATAACGAGCCGCAGCCACGCGATCGATGTCGATGTCCAGGTAGTAACCGGACTCGGCGCGTTCGGCGAACACACTGCGCGTGCCAGGCACGACGTTGACCGCCGCCTCGATCTCCTTTCCGATCCGCTCCAGCTCGCGCAGGTCGGGGCCGAAGATCTTGATCCCGACCGGCGTGCGAATCCCCGTCGCGAGCATGTCGATACGCGCCTTGATGGGCATCGTCCAGGCATTCGTGACGCCTGGGAGACGCACCGCCGAGTCCATCGCCGCCACCAGCTTCTCATACGTCATGCCCGGCCGCCACTCGGACTCGGGCTTGAGCGTGATCGTGGTCTCGATCATATCGAGGCCAGCCGGATCGGTCGCCGTGTTCGCGCGCCCTGCCTTCCCCCAGACGTGGTCAACCTCCGGGAACGACATCAGGATCCGGTCCTGTGTCGCGAGGATCTCGCGCGCTCGTGCGATGCTCACGCCGGGCAGCGTCGTGGGCATATAGAGAATCGTCCCCTCTTCCACCGGCGGCATGAACTCGCTGCCGATACGGCTGAAGGGAATCCACGTGAGGATCAACACGACGACGCTGCCGGCGATGACCGGCGCCCGATGCCGCAGCACGAACTCGATGACAGGATGATAGGCGCGCATCAGCCCGCGGTTCACCGGATTCGCGTCCTCGCGAAACATCTTCCCGCGAACAAAGAGGCCCATCATCACCGGGACGAGCGTAACGGACAGGAGGCTCGCCGCTGCCATCGCAAACGTCTTGGTGTACGCGAGCGGCTTGAAGAGACGTCCTTCCTGACCCTGCAGCGTGAACACCGGCACGAACGAGACGGTGATGATGAGCAGCGAGAAGAAGAGCGCCGGCCCGACTTCCTTCGACGACTCGACAACGATGCTCCAGCGCTCCTTGACCGACAGCGATCGGGTGCTGAACGACCGTGGCAGCTTACCAGCGCCGGCAGCGCTCCGCTTCGCGGCGACCGCTCGCTCGAGATGCTTGTGCATGTTCTCGATCATCACGATCGCCGCGTCGATCATTGCGCCGATGGCGATGGCGATGCCACCCAGCGACATGATGTCCGCTCCGACGCCCACCCACCGCATCGCGATGAACGCGATCAGGATCCCCAGTGGCAGCGTGATAATCGCCACGAACGCCGATGACACGTGGAACAGGAACAGCACGCAGACCGCTGCCACGATGATGCTCTCCTCGATCAGCTTGCCGCGCAGATTCTCGATCGCTCGATGGATCAGGTCGGAGCGGTCGTACACCGGGCGCACGACGACGCCCTGGGGGAGTCCACGCTCGATCTCGCGCAGGCGCTCCTTGACGCGGTCAATCGTCGTCAGCGCATTCTCTCCGAAGCGCATGATGACGATCCCCCCCACCGCGTCGCCGCGCCCGTCGAACTCGGCGACGCCACGCCGAACGGCGGGTCCCACGGTAACACGCCCGAGTTCCGCGACGCGGATCGGCGTTCCGGACGTCGTCGCAGCCACTACCACGTTCTCGATATCTGACAGCGACTTGAGGTAGCCGAGTCCGCGGACCATGTACTCGCGTTCGGCGAGCTCCACGACCATGGCGCCGATGTCGGCATTCGCGTTCCGGATGGCGTCCATCACCCGCGTGACGGGAATCCCGAAGCCGAGCAGCTTCGCCGGGTCCAGGTCGATCTGGTACTGCTTCTCGAAGCCACCCAACGAGGCCACTTCGGCGACACCCGGCACGGCGGTTAACGCATAACGCAAGTACCAGTCCTGCACACTGCGCAGTTGCGCCAAGTTCAACCGGCCCGTCGTGTCCTCGAGCGCATACTGGTAGACCCAGCCCAGTCCCGTCGCGTCAGGCCCCAGCCTCGGCGTCACAGCGTCCGGGAGCCTGCCCGCAATGCCATTGAGGTACTCGAGCACACGCGAACGTGCCCAGTAGAGATCGGTACCGTCTTCAAAGATGACGTACACGAATGATACGCCGAAGAACGAGTAGCCACGCACCGTGCGCGCGCCGGGCACCTTCAGCATCTCGGCGGCGATTGGATAGGTGACCTGGTCCTCGACGATGCGCGGTGCCTGCTCGTTGTACTCGGCCTGCACGATGACCTGAACGTCAGAGAGGTCGGGCAGGGCTTCGAGTGGCGTGCGGCGGACGGCGATGATCCCTCCCACCAGCGCCGCGGCCGTGAAGAGGAAGACGATGAGCTTGTTCGCGACGGACCACTCGATGATTCGCTTCAACATGGTCGGTCACTCCCTGTCGTCCGTCGGTGGCTTCGGACTCATGTCCGTCCCTCGATGATCGTGCGCGCCGGAGGTGTCCCGCTTCACTGGCGGCGAGCCCTTCGACGGGCCCATGTCCATTGCGGGCATGTCGCTCATGTCAGTGGAACTGTCCCTGGTTGCCCTGGGCACCGCCGCTTGCTTCGGCGCCCCCATGTCCATGCCGGGCATGTTGGCCATCGCCCCAAGTGCGGCACTCAGGTTCGACTCGGCATCGATCAGGAACGTGGCCGACGCCACGACCACTTCGCCGGCCTGGAGCCCGCTGGCGATCTCGATCCGATCGTCGCTGGCTACACCCGTGACCACATCGCGCGGCACGAGCATTCCGTCCGGCTGCCTGATGAAGACCAGCGTGCGCTTGCCGGTCGCCAGCACCGCCCCTCGCGGCACGCTCAACACGCGCGTGCGCTGGGCGACGGGGAAGCGGACAGTGGCGTACATCCCGGGCTTGAGCCGGAGGCCCGGGTTTCGCACCTCGACCCGGACGCGCGTTGTACGCGTCGTGGGATCGACGATCGGGTTGATGAACGTGACCGATCCGTTCCACCGCTCGCCGGCGTACGCCTCCAACTCCAGCGTCGCGCGCTGGCCAGGCCTGACGAGCGACAGATCGCGTTCGAAGACCTCGCCTTCCACCCAGACGGTGCTGAGGTCAGCAACACGATAGACGGTTTCGCCCGCCATGATCCGCTGTCCGCCGAGGACCATCTTTTCCACGACAACACCGCGGACAGGAGCGTGAAGGGTCAGCGTCTTGGTGACGTCGCCGGTCCGCTCGATTCGATCGATCTCGCTGGCGGAGATGTCCCAGTACGCCAGGCGGCGCCGCGCCGATGTCAGCAGGTCGTGCGCGGACTGCTTTGCCTCGGTGGTCCCGTTCGACACATCCTTCGCGAGGCGTGCGGCGAGCAGCAGCTCCTCCTGCGCGGTCACGAGCATGGGCGAGTAGATGCTCAACAACGGCTCTCCCTCCCGCACCTCCTGGCCGGTGAAGTTGACGTACAGCTGCTCCACCCATCCGTCCACCTTCGGCGAGACCGCCTTCACGCGCGTCTCGTCGTATGCCAGTTGGCCGACCGTACGGATCTCGGTGACGATCGGTCCGATCGTCGCCGTCGCGAACGTGACACCGATGCGACGCGCGGCCTCCGGATCGAGCGAAACGGGCGATGCCGTGCTCGTGGTCGGAGCCGCGCCGTGATTGTGCTCCGGCGCGGCCTGCGCTTCCTCCTCGCCACGCGTCACCAGCCAGGTGACGGTGCCTGCCGCAAGGAGCAGCGCCGCGTAGGCGCTGACTCGCAGGACGAGTCGGCCGCGCCCGCCGCGACGTGTCCCGAATGGGGACGGTGCCTTCGCCGGCGCACCGCGCGGCGTACCGGATTCCGTGCCTGACGAGTCTCCGGTGCTCATCGGGTCAGGCGTCGTGCGTGTCGTGTCGTTCATGGCTTGCCTCCGCTCGACGCAGCAAGCGCCGTGACATAAGGATCGAAGAGTTCCGTACCGGTCAGCATTTCCAGCTCCGCCCAGGCGCGTCCTTCCTCCGCCTGCAGCGTGGCCAGCTCCTGGCGGTAGTTGTTGACAGTCATGCGGTCATCGAGCAGGGTCATGAAATCCACCTGCCCGACTCGATAGGCGGCCATGGCGGAGGCCACCGTGGCCTCCGCCTGTGGCAACACCGTCGTGCTGTAGAGCCGCGTCAGGTTGCGCGCCCGGTTCAGGGCGGCGAGCGCTTCGCCAATGCGGCCGCGCGTATCGGCGCGCATGTACTGAAGGTCCGCCTCGGCCATGGCGCGCATCGCGGCCGCCTCGTCTCGCATCTTGAGTTGGCGCTTTCCGGCGAAGATGGGCAGGGAAGCACCGAACATCAGGCTTCCCATCCGCTCCGCTCCCATCTCGCCGCTGCGCTGGCCGTACTGCGCGCCGACGATGAGGTCGGGCCAGAGCTCACGTCGCGCGCGCACCGCCATCGCGTCCGCGGCCTGAACGTCTTCCACGCCGGCGCGGATCATGGGGCGATTGCGCGAGGCGACGCTGACCAGTCTCTCCTCCACTGGGACGTCGTCCGGGAATCGGGGCAGCGCCGCGGTGCCAACCGCCGACGCGGGATCGCGGTCCAGCAGGGCATTGAGCCGAGCCGCCGCCGCCGAGCGCATGGCCTGCATGCGCGTGATCTCCTCGGTCATGCGAGCGATCTCGACCTGCGCCCGCAGCACGTCGGCCTGCCGCCCTTCGCCGACTTCGTACATGGTCCGCGCCACCGCCGCGATGTCCTGCAACAGGCGACGCGTTTCGGTGGCGATGGCAATCGCCTGCTCGGCGTCATACAACTCGTAATAGGCCATCGCGGTCACGCTGCGGAGCTCCCACTCGACGTCCACTGCGCGCTCCCGTTCCGCGGCCGCTTGTGACGACGCGATCCGGCTCGTGAGGCCGAGCTTGCCCGCCGTCGGGATCATTTGCATGACTTGGAGCTGCGTCATGCCTAGCGGATCCATGGGTCGAAGCCCGGGGATCGTGTAGTTCATGAACCCGAGCTGCAACTGCGGATCAGGGGGGAGGCCCGCGCCGGGGATGCGTGCCCGATAGGCCTCGGCCAGCGATCGGGCGGCGGCGATCTTCGGGTTGTTCTGGCGAACGCTCGCGTAGATGTCGCCAAGGCGAACGACCTCAGACGTTGACCCGGAAACCTGAGTCGTGCGCGCTGGCGCCGCTGATCGCTGCGACGCGTCAGGCGCCTGCGCGCCCGTCGCTACGAGCGGCGCCGCAGCCTGCGACAGCCAGAGCACCAGCCTCAGCAGGATCGGCCTGGACGCCAGAGGCGCCCGTCGCCGATACGACGATGACCACATGTGTTGTCTCTCCTCCGATTCGCGACGACCACGGACGGCCGTGGACGTGATGGAGCATGCGTGTAGAACGACACGCACGCCGGACTTCGCGCGACGAACTCAGCGCGAAGTGAGGGAGACTACGCCCGCGGCGGTGGGGGTTCGGGCGCGGTGGGTCGTCGCAACTCGTGCTGCGCGACCAGGAAGGTCGCGGTTGCCGTCAGGTGGAGCTTTGGCGGAGCCGCCTGCTCAGCGAGAACTGCCGCTACCGCGCACGCCGACATCAGGTTGCACGGTTCGTCGCCCGGCGAGGCCGGACACGAGTCATGCGAGACGAGGGCGCAACGCGATGGCAGCTCCTGGAACGGCCCATCGTGATCCGACGAGCCGTCCATCATTTCATGGCTCATCGCCATTGTGCCGCTCTCGATTGCTGCTGGGTGACCTGCCACGCAGGCGAGAGCCCTCTCGATTCCGAGCACCTGCAGAAGCCCCAACGCGGCCGCCAGTGCGGCGCCGCGTCGGAACGATGGAGGTGCGCGGTGGAGGAGTCGGAGCACGATAGACGAAATGCGGATTGCCAAAGATACCTGGATCTGACGAAGGGACGCTACGTGTGCCTTTGCAGGCATATCAATCGGCAACCCGCGAAGACTGCTGTAGGGGAATGCCCGACAGCGGGCTCCACAATACCGACCACTTTGGAGTCAGTGATACGCCGATTCCCCCAGCCGCCGAAGGGGCCGCAATTGGAGTCGTGGTATCAACCGCGCGACAACCATCTTGCCGATCCAGCGCCACAGGGGAAGAGCCATGACTGAATCAGCCGGACACATCCTGGTGGTGGACGACGACCCCACGGTCACGAGCGTGCTCAAGCGCGGGCTCGCGTACGAAGGCTTCAGCGTCGACACGGCAAACTCGGGGGCTCAGGCCTTCGCGATCGCGCGCGATCACGCTCCGGATCTGGCTATCCTCGACGTTATGCTCCCCGGAGCAGACGGCTATGAGGTGTTGGCCCGGCTGCGCGCGGCGGATTCGGAGTTGCCGGTGCTCATGTTGACGGCGCGAGATGCCGCTTCCGATCAGGTGAAAGGACTCGAGAGAGGCGCCGACGATTACGTCGTCAAGCCGTTCACGTTCGCGGTGCTGGTCGCCCGCGTGAAAGCGCTCCTGAGGCGCCGGGAGATCGACCACCCGGCTGTGCTGCATTTTGCGGATCTGACCCTGGATACGGGGACCCGGAGGGCCAGGCGCGGCGAACGCGACGTCGATCTCACGTCGACCGAATACGAGCTCCTCCATCAGTTCATGCTGCATCGCAAGCGGGTGCTCCCGAAGCACTTCCTCATGGAACGCGTCTGGGGCTACGACTTCGAAGGGAGCTCGAACGTCGTCGAAGTCTACGTCAAGCAGCTTCGACAGAAACTGGAGCGGGATGGGGAGCCGCGCCTGATCCACACGTTCCGCGGTGCCGGCTACGTGCTGCGCGAGGCCTGACGCCCCGGCGCGATGTCGCTCCGGCTGCGACTTGCGCTGTGGTACGGCGGGCTGACGACGGGAGTGGTCGCTCTGGTCTGCGCCTACAGTTACGCGGTGCATGGCCGCACGCACTACGACGAGCTCGACGGAGTGCTCCGGGCCATGGCCAATCATGTGGTCGAGGAGCTGGAGGCGGCGCCGACCACCGATGCCCGGGTCGGCATCCTGAATGCCTCGCAGCTTCTCGGCGCCGGCTTTCGTGTCCACGATTCGCGTGGCGCGCTGTTGGGACAGTCCTCATTCGCGGAAGCGTCACCTCGCGCGGAACCACTCTCGGTCCAGCAGGCGGCCCCCGTGCGGCCGTATCCCTGGATCGGAGTCCTTGCTCCGGGTCTGCATAACGCAACCGGCAGCCGGGGGACATTCGGCGTGGCGCGAGGGCCGGACGGAAGCCGCTGGCGGGTTTATGTCGTCCCGATGCGCGGTGGCAACGAGCTGCTCACGGCACTCCTGCCGCTCCGTCACATCGACGCGACCATCTCGCAGTTCGGACGGTTGATGCTCCTGATGGCCATCATCGGCGGTCTCGTGACGTTCGTGTCCGGTTGGGTGCTTGCGCGGCGCGCACTCCGACCCGTCGCAACCCTCACATCGACCGCCGGGGCGATTGCACAATCCCGAACGTTCTCACGGCGCGTGCCGCTGCCGCGCGAACGGGACGAACTCGGCGTGCTCGCGGCCACGTTCAATGAGATGCTGGCCAGTCTCGACGACGCCTATCAGGCGCAGGCCCGATTCGTGTCGGCGGCGTCTCATGAAATGCGCGCTCCGCTCACCGTGATTCAGGCCAATCTGGAACTGCTGCACGGGAGGGCCGAGCATCTCACAGAGCACGATCGCGGTCATGCCATCCGCGAGGCCTGGCAGGAAACCTCCCGGCTCTCGCGACTGGTCGCCGACCTACTGAGTCTTGCCCGCGCTGACGCGGGAGTGCCGCTGCGGCGCGAAGCAGTCGAGCTCGACCGCGTGCTGCTGACCGTGATCGGCGAGGCGCGGCATCTCGCGCAGGGCCAGCGCTTCGAGATTTCCGAGCTGGCGCCAACGATTGTCACGGGCGATCCCGATCGGTTGAAGCAGTTGTTCCTCAACCTGGTCGACAACGCAATCAAGTATACGCCGCCGACCGGACGGATCTCGGCGAGCCTCCGGGCGGCGGGCGGCTACGCCGAAGTCGTCATACGCGACACCGGCATCGGCATCGCCAGCGCCGACCTGCCGCACGTGTTCGAGCGATTCTATCGCGCCGAGCCGGCTCGCTCGCGCGATCCGGGAGGAACGGGGCTCGGTCTGCCGATCGCGCGCTGGATCGCCGACCAGCATGGCGGCACGATCGAGCTGGCGAGTGTCGCGGGGCACGGCGTGACGGCGGTCGTTCGCCTGCCGCTCTGAGCGTCGGAGCGGTTGGCCCATTGCGGCCGCTCGAGGCAACGTCGTTGCTCTTTCCAGGCTCATGTCTCCCTCAGCAAGGCCTCAGGTGATGTGGCCAGACTCTCCGCACACACATGATGAGCCGATTCGAGACACGCACGACGCGCCGGCCGTACTCCCCTGCGAGCCTGGGGCGGCTCGGCGTCCATGTGCTGCTCGGTGCGATCGTCGGTACTCTGGTCCTGCATCCGCTGACGAAGGCCATCTACGGCACGGGCTCGCTGACACCGGCACTGGTGGTCGCGCAGCTCCGGAGCGCATTCGGCGCACGAATGCTGCCGATGACTGGCGCGTTCGCGCTCCTTGGCGCGGCGCTCGGTCTCGGGTTCGGCATGTATCACCGCCTGCTGGCCAGACACACGCGCGTCGTCGGCTTCCTCGAAGCGGAGCTGGCGCGAAGCGTGACATCGCTGGTGGCGGCGGGCGAGAGCGAGGACGTGGAGTTCAAGGCGTCGGCGCGCTGGGATTTCGATCGCGACAGTGTCAACCGCGAGCTGGAACACGGGGTCGTGCGCACCATCGCCGGCCTCCAGAACCACACCGGCGGCAGCCTGCTGCTGGGGGTCGACGACGCGGGGATCATCCGGGGCCTCCAGCGCGACTACCAGACGCTGCGCCGCTCCGATCGTGACGGTTACGAACGATTCCTCACGGAGCTGGTTCGCACGCGGCTGGGCGGCGACGTCTGCCCACTGGTCCACGTGACGTTCCATCGTGTCGGCGACCACGAGATCTGCCGTGTCATTGTCGAGCCCTCCTCGCGTCCAGTCTACATCGAGGATCACGGCACATACCGTTTCATGCTCCGAACCGGGAACAGCACGCGCGAGCTCGACGTGCGGGAAGCGACCGAGTACATCCCGCGGCGCTTCGGGACCACCGCGCACAACGCAACGGGCACGAAGCCGAGAGAGCAACTCTCGCGCTCCATTCTGCAACACCCTTCATCACGAGGATCACTCTGACATGCGACTCAACACACGACACCTCATGGCGATGACCGGCCTCGCGCTCTCGGTCGCCATGACCGGCATGCAGGCTCAGGATCGTGGCATGATGGCAGGACATTCCCAGGACATGATGCAACGCCAGATGGGCCAGATGCAGGACATGATGCAGCGCATGGGCACCATGATGCAGCGCGCGCAGCAGATGTCCCAGCAGATCACCGAGCACATGCAGCACAGAGCCAGCGGTCCTCTGGCGGATCAGCACCGGATGATGCAGCAGATGAGCACGCACATGTCGGCCATGTCCGAGCAGGCCCGGCACATGATGGAGCAGGTGAAGGCGATGACGAATAACGACGCGATGATGCAGAATCGGGAGATGCAGCGGGACATGGACGAGATGCACAAGCAGCTCGGCACCATGACCACTTCGATGGAGAAGATGATGCAGTCCATGGAGCGGATGTCGAAGCGGCTCGGCATTCCTCCCACCAAGCCATGACGGGCCCGGGTCGTCGCGCGATACTGCTGTGCGCAGTGCTGCTTTCACCAGGTGCCGCGCCGGCTCAGGGCGCGCCGCGACTCAGCTGGGTGAGCTCGGTGCAGGTCGCCAGTGGCGACTACACGTTCGGTCAGCGCACGACAAGCGTGTACGTCGCCACCGGCCTGACACTGGACGCGTCGAGGTTCCGTGCATCGCTGAGCGTGCCGTTCGTCGCACAGAGCGAGGGGTGGGTCCAGGTTGTAGGTGGTGGTGTAGTTCCTTCGGGCGGCATGCGTGGGGACCTGGGCGAGTCGTCGAGCATGACACATGGGTCGGGCATGATGGGAACGCCGCAATCCGGCTCCGCAAACGGTGTCATGGGACTGGGTGATCCGGTCGCACGGCTCGACATGGACCTCGGGCGCTCTCCCGGCGGAGTGGGAACGCTGCGCGCCGTTCTCGCCACCAAGGTCCCGCTCGCCAGCCTGTCGAGCGGGTTCGGTACAGGCGAATGGGATCTTGGCGCCGGGCTTTCGGCCGCCGGATCCGTGAGCGGAACGTTTCTCTTCGCTGACGCGACGTACTGGGCGCTCGGCGATCCGGCCACCGTGGACCTCCGCAACATCGCTTCCTACGGACTCGGAGCGGGACGGTCGCTCGCTGGTGGCCGCGTCGGCGTGCTCGGTTCGCTGATCGGCAGCACGTCGGTCGCGGCGGGAATTCCCGCGTCGCTCCAGGGCGGCGGGAGCGTGAGCTACCGGACGGCCGATGGCCGCGATATCTTGGTCACCGTACTGGCCGGACTTTCACGCTCCGCTCCGGACGTTGCGGTCGGCGCCGCGTGGAGGATCCTGCTCCGGTAGGGACGGCCCACAACGTGTACGAGATTGCCTGACGATCTCTTCTCGGACCTCATCGCTCGCTGGCGTGACGATCCGTCGGGAACCTACCAGACCTGGTTCCTGTGGGAGGAGCGGCTGAAGAATTTCCGCTCGATCCGCCGCGGCATCGCGGAAGTCGTCGCCGAGATCGAAGCCGGTAGCTTCGGCAGCGCGTACAAGGGATCATCGTTGGAAACAGTGGTCGGCTCGATCGCGGAGCAGCGGCAGATCTTCAAGGGTGCGGACCACGCGTTCCTCTGGAAACCCAGGCTTCGCATTCCCGACATCTACGAGAACCGCGAGCACCAGCTCGCGTTCGCCCGCTTCCTCGATGCCTGTGCCTGTTGCTCGGGTGAGGAGGGTGTGCTCGATGCCGTACGAGCCCTCGATCAGCGACGCATCAAGGGACTCGGTCCGGCGGCGGCAAACCTGCTGTACTTCCTGCACCCGACGATCACGCCACCGTTCAACACCGCGATCGTCAAGGGATACAACGCGGTGACCGGTGCACACGTCAAACTGGGCCGATGGGACGAGTATCTTGCCATGCGCACGGGCATGCTCTCGCTCAACGCGCGTTACCGCGACCGGCTATCGAATGACCTCGGCGCGATCGCGGGTCTCTTGTTCGACGTCGGGAGCGGACGGTACCCGGCGCCGCCGCGAGACGGCGATGACGCGTTGCGAACGGCGTGGGAGGAGGACCTGGCTCGCGTCCGTGAAGAGAACACGAGAGCCCTGAAGTCGCTCGAAGCCGCGCGCGAAGGTGACCGTACACATACTGAGGTCCAGGCCTGGCTCCGCGATCTGGGCCGTGCCCTCGGCTACGACATCTGGATCGCGGCCAACGATCGCGGCCGGCCACACGACGGGGGACGGCTCGGCGACGGGTGTCTCGAGACGTTGCCGCCCCCGCTCGAGCGGCTTCCGAGCGCAGACACCGTCCGACTCATCGACGTGATCTGGCTCGAGCGGTCCGGGGGCGCGGTCGTGGCCGCCTTCGAGGTGGAGCACACGACGTCCATCTACTCCGGCATCGTCCGCCTGCTCGATCTGGCCTTGGGCGGCGAGGAGCCTGCCAGGCACGACCTCTATCTCGTGGCGCCCGACGCGCGGGAGGCCGACGTTCGCGCGCAGCTGTCGCGGCCTGCGTTCAGCCGAGTGGCCGATCTCGACGTGCGGTTTCTTCCGTACGGGGAGCTGGAGCGGAATCGGGATGCGATGGCGCGGTTTGGCTCCGGGATGAAGGCGGTCGAAGCCGTCGCGCGCCGCCTCACCGCGTAAGGCGCACGCGTTGAGCAGCTCACGGCGCCTAACGACTCTGCTTCGGACCAGACCTGGATGACGCCGCGGGGACGGGTCGCCCTTGTCTTCTGCCTGGCCGTCGTTTACGCCATGTGTTACTCGGCCATCAAGGCGGGCCTGGCCTACGCTCCACCGCTCCGCTTTGCGGGAATGCGTGCTGTGCTCGGCGGAGCAGTCCTGCTCGCCCTCCTCGTGATCCAACGCAAGCCGGTGCTGCCTCCCTCCCGGTTCTGGCGAGGCATCCCAGCGCTTGCCGCGACCGGCACCTTCCTTTCATTCGGCGCGATGTTCCTGAGTCCAGGCCGCACTGGCGCCGGCATCGCCTCGGTACTCGGCAACACCGGCCCGGTGTTCGTCGTGATTCTGGCGGCGATCTTCCTTGGCGAGCGCGTCACCCGTGCCACAGCGGGCGCGTTGGCGTTAGGCCTGGCTGGCGTCACGCTCATTGCGTATCCCGCCATCACCGATCCATCGCGACGCGGTGCGCTCGGTGCCATCCTGCCGCTCATGGCGGCAGCGGGGACTGCCGTCCAGAGTGTCATCGTGAAGCGCATGGAGCTTCGCGACGCGGTTTTGTCAGTGACGGCGTGGCAGTTCGTACTGGGTGGATTGCCCCTGCTTGCCGTGTCGGCACTCGTTGAGCGCGGGACGCCGATCACCTGGAACGGATCGTTCGTGTCCCTTTTCCTCTTCCTCACGGTTGTCGGAACATCCGCCGCGACCGCCCTCTGGTTCTGGCTGGTGCAGGACGAAGAAGTTGGCCGGCTCACCCTGCAACTGTTCCTCGTTCCCGTGCTGGGCCTCCTCAGCGCGGTGGTACTTTTTGGCGAACAGGTCGGCGCAATGGAGGCAGCCGGAGTGGCCTTCGTTCTGCTCGGGATCAGCCTGGTCGTAAGTCGCTCGGAGCCCACGGCTGCACCTCGCGTAAGTCGCGGGGCACCACCGCGCGACGCCGGCACCGCGTGAGGCCTGACACCCTGCCGTGTTGCGACGCGCACCCGGGGGCAGAGTGCGTTCCTTTGCCGGCCAGCGGGACTGAAGAGCACGCACTCTTCGTCGAGGGGGACGACCTCTATGAGGCGATGATCCGGTCCATCGCCTCCGCCAGCCGGCGAGTGGATCTCGAGACATACATCTTTGCGGCCGACGAGGTCGGCTGGCGTTTCGGGGAGGCGCTCGCGGAGCGCGCTCGCACCGGCGTGCGGGTACGGGTGTTGGTGGACGCGGCTGGTTCCATGTTCTCGTTGTCGGGGGCCCTGGAGCGCTATCTCCGTGGTCACGGCGCTGAGGTCCGCCGCTTTCACCGATGGAGCTGGCGCCAGCCGCACAGGTTCTATCGGCGCAATCACCGCAAGCTCCTCGCGATCGATGGCAGGGAGGCCTACGTGGGAGGCTTCAACCTGCACCGCGAGAGTTCGCGCGAGGCCTTCGGCCCCCGCCGCTGGAGGGACACGCAGGTGCGCCTCAGTGGAGCGCTGGCGGAAGAAGCGGCCGCGCTGTTCGATGCCTTCTGGCATGGACACCACGCCTGGTCCGCGGGCGCGAAGCGTGGCGCGAGTGACGCGCTGGTTCCTAACGACTCACGCGTCTGTCGCCATCAGGTGCATTGCCTGTACCTGCGGCTCCTCCGCGGCGCGGAACGGCGCCTGTACCTGACAACACCATACTTTGTGCCGGATCACCGTACGCAGAACGAACTGGTGCAGGCGGTACGGCGCAATGTCGAAGTGTGCCTGTTGCTGCCAGGGAAGAGTGACGTCCCAATCACCCAATGGGCAGCACACGCTGCGTACAGCACCCTGCTGTCCGGAGGCGTGCGAGTCTTCGAGTACCAGCCTCGCATGCTGCACGCCAAGACCGCCGTCATCGATGGCGCCGTCGCCACGGTGGGGACCGCGAATCTCGACTACCGCAGTCTGTTCGTGAACTACGAGCTGAACCTCTTTTCGGGAAGCGCCTCCCTGTGCGCCGCGTTGGAGGCGCAGTTCCTGGCCGACCTGACCGAATCGAAGGAGATGAAGGCACTTGACTGGTCCCAGCGGGCCTGGCCGCGGCTGATTGCAGAATCCGTCGGCTGGATGGCCAGGCGCTGGCTCTGAATGCCCATTGGCACGGCACGCCAACGGACCAGGGCAATGACGTCCTGGGGTCCGCGAACGCCGATGCGATTGTGAGGCGCGGACGGCATCCCGGTACGGGGCCCAGTCAGGGTTTCATGCCGCCGGTGTCCCGGTAAAGCGCCGCCTCGAGCAACACGCGCAGTTCGGCGGCCGCAATGTTCCGCCGCGTCGCCTCGATCGCGTCGGGGTTGACGGAGATCGAGTCGATCCCGCAACGCACGAGGAATGCCGCGTAGTCGGGGTGCACCGACGGCGCCTGCCCACAGATTGAGCACGTGATGCCCAGTCGCGTGCACTCGGTGATGATCGTCCGAATGGTGTCGAGGACTGCTTTGTCGCGCTCATCGAAGAGTGGCGCCAGCACCTCGCTATCGCGATCGACGCCGAGCACGAGCTGTGTCAGATCGTTGGAGCCGATCGACACACCAGTGATGCCGAGCCGGACGTACTCCTCCAGCCACGACACCACCGATGGGACCTCGGCCATCACCCAGAGCTGCAGCGCCCGGTCGGCTCCCAGACCGCTTGCGTCGATCAGGCGCTTGCACTCTCGCAGTTCGCTCCCCGTGCGCACGAACGGGATCATCAGGTGCAGGTTCTTGAACTGCTTTCGTACCGCCTCGAGCGAGCGCAGCTCGAGCGCGAAGAGGTCTGGCTCGCGCGTGTAGCGGTAGCACCCGCGGTAGCCGATCATCGGGTTCTCCTCGCGCGGCTCGAAAGCGTCCCCGCCGGCGAGCCCGCGAAACTCGTTCGATCGAAAATCGGTCGCGCGGTAGATGACGGGCCGTGGGTGGAACGCGGCAGCGAATACAGTGAGCTTCTCAGCCATGCGGGTCACCAGCTCCTCCGTGCGGCCGTCGCGGATGAGCACCCGCGGGTGCGTTCCTTCAAGCGCGTCGAGGAGCATGAACTCGGCACGCAGCAGTCCGACGCCATCCACGGGGCGCGCCGCAACGCTTTCCGCCAGCCCCGGCTCTGCCAGATTCACATAGAGCCGTGTGGCGGTTGCCGGAGCCGCGGCGGCGATCACAGCGGGCGAGTTCCCGGTCAGGCGCCCGAGTGTTGTGTCCGCTGTCACCACCTCGCCGTCGAGCACAGATCCCTCTCGCGCGTCCACGGTCACGATCATGCCGTCGCGCAACCGGCGCGTTCCCTCGCGAGTGCCCACGATGCATGGGATCCCCAATTCGCGCGACACAATCGCCGCATGAGAAGTCATCCCACCGGCATCGGTGACGATCGCCGCCGCGCGGCGCATGATGGGTACCCAGTCGGGCGATGTCATCGTCGTCACGAGAATCTCGGCGGACTTCAGACGCCCCTCGTCGTCCGGCGTTGCCAGGACGCGGACGCGGCCGGTCGCCACCCCAGGGCTGGCCCCCAGGCCGCGCACGAGAATCCGGCGCTCCTTCGGAGTGGTCGCCGCCCCGTCAACTCGCGGAGCCAGCGTGGTGACGGGACGCGTCTGGACGACATGAACCTCAGCGCCCTCGATCGCGAACTCGATGTCCTGCGCGACGCCGTAATGCTGCTCGTCGCGAATCGCGAGTTCCGCGAGCGCGCGGATCTCGCCGTCGGATAACACGCGCGTACCGCCACGCGCGTCGTCAAGTGCCACGCGGACGGTCTCGCCGCTGCGCGGATCGCGCGTGAGCATGAACTCCTTGCGCGGAACGGTGACGTCGGTGACCACGAGCGTACCCTTGTCCACTTCGTAGTGATCAGGGGTGACTTGCCCGCCGACGATGGCCTCGCCGAGCCCGAACACTGCCTCGATCACGATGTGACGCGCATTGCCGGTGGCTGGATTCACGGTGAATACGACACCCGACTTCTCGGCGTGGATCATGCGCTGCACGACCACTCCGAGTGGGAACTCCGCGGGAAGCCCCAGCTTCAACCGATAGAACAGGACGCGGGCGCCGAAACTGGATGCCCAGCAGTCTTTCACGCGACGCAGCAGTTCGTCGGCTCCCCGCACGTTCAGGTAGCTCTCGAACATCCCGGCGAAGGAGAACTGCGCGCTGTCCTCGACGGTCGCCGAGGATCGGACGGAGACAAACCCTCCCGCACCCGGCTCGCGCGCCATCAGTTCCTCGTACGCGCCAACGATTGCGCCCCGGACGTCGTCGGGCACCGCGGCGCGGCGGACCAACTCCTGGAGGGCTTTCGCGCCGGCGCGGAGCTTGTCCGGTTCGTCCAGCTCGAGGTTGCGGATGCGTGCGCTGACATCCGCCGCGATCCCGCTCCGGTCATAGAACCGCTGATACGCGTCAACGGTCACGACGAATCCGCGCGGAACCGGGAGGCCGGCCCCCGTCATCTCGCCAAGGTTCGCACCCTTCCCGCCGACGAGCGGGCCGTCATTCTTCGTCAGCCCCTCGAACCAGCGAATGAGGCTGGGGGCGTTGCGGTCGTCACCGTTGGTGTGTGGCACAGCGATGATCGATTCAGCGGCGGGCGAGACGATCGCTCCGGTCATGATTAACGCTCCTGGTCAACGAGCGACGTGGTTGGTCGCGCCGACGCAGGAAGAACCAGTTCTGCGCGAGCCATTGCATATCCCCTTCTGCGCGAGATCGAGCACCCATCCATCTCGCGTCCCCTCCATTCAGAGGCGGCGACGCGGCGCACCCGCACGATGCGAGGGGATGCTGAAGGGCACGTGAGGAGTCGCTGAAGCAGTCATTCGCTACGTCATCCCGCGGCCACCGCGGTGGCCGCCCCATTCACACGCGCGATGGCACGACGGTACACGCCTAGGTACGCCAGGGCGGAGCGCTCCCATCCAAAGTCCCGCGCCATGGCGTTCCGCATGATCTCGCGCCAGGCCGGTGCATCGTGAAAGCACTCCAGACTGCGCGTCATGGTCCGCTCGAGCGCCTGCCGCGTGAAAGGGGCGAAAAGGAAGCCGGTGACGCCGTCTTCGATCGTGTCGGCCAGCCCGCCCACGCGGTGCGCCACCGGCACCGTCCCGTACCGCTGCGCGCGCATCTGAGTGAGCCCGCAGGGCTCGTACACCGATGGAGCCAGGAGCAGATCTGCGCCGGCGAGGAGCAGGTGCTCCAGCGGATCGGCAAACTCGAAGCGCACCGCCACATGTGCCGGGCAGCGCGAGGCTCGTGCCTGGAGCGCCTGCACGTACCGCGTTTCGCCTTCGCCCAGGAACAGGAACTGCATGTCACGGCGGCCCAGCAGCTCGCTCGACAGGAGAAGATCGAGCCCCTTCTGCGCCGTGAGCCGGGAGCACATCGCGACGAGCGCTGCGTCATCCCGTTCCGGCAAGCCGAAGGCACGCTGGAGTTCCGCCTTGCACCGCCGCTTCCCCGCCAGATCTTCGGACGTGTAGCGAGCGGGGAGACAGTGGTCCATCGCTGGGCACCAGGTGCGCTGGTCGATGCCGTTGACGATGCCGTGGAGCCGGTCGCCTAACGTGGTGAATGCGCCATCCAACCCGAAGCCGCCGAGCTGCGTGCGCAACTCCCGCGCGTGCGTCGGGCTCACCGTGACCACGGCATCGGCCATCGCCAGCCCGCCCTTGAGGAGGTTCACCCGGCCGTACCACTCGAAGAGCCGCCAATCGTACAAGGACTCGGGCAGGCCGACCGCCGGGAGCGTCTCCTGTGTACAGTGACCCTGGTAGCCGGCATTGTGCACGGACAGCACGACGGCCAGCCGCTGATGATAGTCCGATGCGGCAAAGGCGGTTCTCAGATACGCCGCGCTGAGCGCCGCATGCCAGTCGTGCAAATGAAGCACGCGTGCCGACGCTCCGATCCGCGGTAGCACGGTGAGGGCCGCCATACCGAACAGGGCAAAGCGGCGCGGATTATCAGCGTACTCACCGCCGTTCTCACCATACAGACCGTCACGCTCGGCGAAGTCTGGATGTTCGACGAAGTACACGCGAGGACCGGAGCGCTGTCCGGCGAGCCGCAGGAGTCGGACGCGCTCGTCGCGCGATCCGATCCGGACGCTGAAATACCGGGACATGGGTTCGAGCGCATAGCCGGCTTCCCGGACGGCCCGATATGCCGGAAGAACGATCGACACCGCCTGACCGCCGCGAGCCTGGTGCGCGGCCAGGGTGCTCACCGCTTCCCCCAGCCCACCGCTGCGTGCGAACGGCCAGCATTCGGCGGTTACATGCACCACGCCTGGCAGCCCCGCCTCGGAAGCGTGGTGCCGTCTCGGGGGCCAGATCCGCCGCTGGAGCCTTGCTCGCGGCCTCGAAACCGATGGCTCAACCGCAACCGTCACCTGCTCGGTATACACTCAGGCACCCCCCAGCCGGGGCCACGGCATTACGATCGCGATGAGAATCACCAGCGCGACCAGGCCGAGCAGCGTGCGCCGGTGTCCGATGGGTGCATTTTCGTCCAGCGCACCCGGATGCCTGCTTCCCGCGATGAACCAGGCAATGAGACCCCACATCAACCAGTGAGCGGAATACAGCAGCCCCCCTGCCACCAGGAAGAAGATCACCACCGCGGCGAGTGTCCTGGCCCGGCGTCGGCCGAGCAGCGCATACGAGATGTGCCCGCCATCGAGCTGCCCTATCGGAGCGAGATTGAGTGCGGTCACCACCAGGCCCAGGTAACCCGCGAATGCGAGTGGACCGAGGACGACCGGCTGCCAGAGTGAATCGCCGCCGGCCAGCGTGTAGACTGCTGCGAAAAGGGATGACGATGCCGGCACGATACCACCGTGTGCGGCGGGAGTCTCAGCCCCGAGCCCGACGAGCAGTGCCAGGACCGCCGCAACGAGCCCCGCCAGAGGGCCGGCGATCGCAACGTCGAAGTACGTCGCGCGGTCGCGCACGGTACCGCGCATCCGAATGAAAGCGCCGAACGTGCCCAGATACCCGGGCGCCGGAATGAAGTACGGCAGCGTGACATGGATGCCGCGCCGCCGCGCAATCACATAGTGGCCGAGTTCGTGGATTCCGAGAATTGTCAGGAGTGCCAGCGCGTACGGGGCTCCCACCGGCCACCGACCCGGCTCCTGGCGCAGGTCGACTCCCAGATGCCACGCGCCAGCCCACGTGGTTGTGGCGAACGTCGCCGCCAACAGCAGAGCATTCCACAGCGGGTTCGACGCTGTTGTGGCCTGTGCCACCCCCGCCGGAGCGGCTGCAACGGTCGCTGGAGGTCCGTCTCCCGTCGAGACAGCTGCGTCGTGTCTCAAAGCGTTTGCTCCTTGTCGATGTGCGTGAGCCCACGGGCGCCGGCGATTTGCGGGTCGCGACTGTGACCATACCACGGCGACCTGAAGGCGCGATGAGGGATAGGTGAGGTACACGCGGCGGCAGCTCCGCCCCCCCGCGGCTGCTGCCGTGGCCGGCGGTCCGTCATCGCGAGCCGGGTCTTCCACAGATGTCGTGCCGAGTCAACGGCAGCGAACACGGACCGCAACCGTCCGGTCGCGCTGGCAATAGCGGCGGCTGAGTCAGGCCGCGACCGTCAGGGAGCGGCGATCCTCTTCCAGGCAAAGTGCTCGTACAGGCCGGTCCAGTACGCGCCGAACGCCAGACCGAACAGCAGCTCCTCCAGTGGAATGCCGGCGATCAGGACGCCCGTCAACGCACGCAGATTCCAGACTTGTTCGATGTAGCCCGGCGTGAGCCAGCGGAGCCCCAGCATGAATACGGCATACAGTCCGAGAAAGAGCGCACCACCGATCAGAACATCTCGCGCCAGGTCCGGGCGACACAGCACGGTGCCGGCTGCTCCGATGAGGAGCGCGCCCACCGCCGCGTAGATCGGGTTCCAGGGAAGGAGGTACAGCGGCACGAAGGAGACTACGGGCGCCAGCAGGGCATAGAGATGGAACCGATGCCACCGGTGCGCGCGCTCCGCTGCCTCCACGGGACGCGCTTCGAATCTCGTGAATGTCGTGTAGAGGGCGGCGCCGATACCGCCGATGGCAAAGCTGAAGATCAGGCTCTCGATGTCAAATCCGGTGCGCAGGGCCAGTTCGAACAGGCTGGGTGGCTTCCAGTACTCCGGGACGAACACCGGTTCCGTGAGCCCGAGCGTCGAGGTGAGGAGGCTCATGCGCCACATGTTCCTCCGGTAATTCGCGTTTGCGACGTAGAGGGCGAGCCACGGCAGGAGAAACGTCGCCGACCAGATCAGCCAGACGTAGTGATACCTCATGCTTGCGCGAGTTCTGTTCTCACTTGCGGCTGACAGCCACATCGGGGTGCGAGAGCACATACACGTAGGCGGCTACGGCGCGCAGCTGATCTTGCGACAAGGGCACCCCGCCGCCCTGTGGCATCGGGCTGGACGACTCCTTTGGCTTGCTCACGCCGGCGGCGATTGTGGCGGCGATCGCCCGATAGCTGCCATCGTTGTGGAGCCACACGGAGTCGGTCAGATTCGGCGCGATAGTGAGTGTGCCCCTGGCATCCGCCCCGTGGCAACTCCAGCAGATGGCGCCCGCGACCTGTCCGTGAAAGATGCTGTCGCCGAGCGCCACCAACTCTGGCGTAATCAGCGCGTCCACCATGAGCGCGGCGTCTATGCCGGATGCCTGTGCCCGCTCCAGGGGCCCGCGCGCGGAATCGCCCAGCGTGTGTCGGCCCTCGCCGTCGCCGGCGCAGGCTGCGAGAACCAGAGTGAGGACAGATGCGATGCGCCATCGAGCCAGTGTCTCGCCGGCTCGGCGTCCGGGTTGCCAGGACCACGAGGGTTGTCCAAGCCTGGTCATGCTCTCGCCACAGGTGAGAAGGGAGAATGCTGCGCGCCATGCGCGCCCCCAACCTGTAAACACCGTTCCTGAAACCCCACTGAGTACGTGCTGAAACTGTCGGGCACTCGGGCACAGACGCGCACGCCGTTGCGATCCTGCCCGCCGCCGTGACCACCCGAAGGCACTCCGTGCGCCTGGATCGCCTCAGATCGCGAAGCTGAATGAACGCATCAGGTGTTCCTCACCCCGGATTCAGCTTCCCGCCACATCGTTCGACTGCGACCAGTCGAGCGCAACCTGGTCGTGCACAGCGGTTCGTCAGGGACACCATGCTCACAGCTAACTACCGTCGGCCACATCCCACCCGAATCCGAGAGACCCCATGACTTCAGGTCATATGTTCCCCGCGCGGCTCTTCAGCCGCCTCACCGTGATCTCCTTCCTTGGTGCTCTTGCGGCGGCCTTGGTAGTGGCGCCCTCGGTGTCTCCGCTCGCTGCCGCCCTGCATATCGGCCTTGCGAGCTCCGTGCCAGCGAAGGATGCGCATCTCATGACCGCACCGACAGAGATCCGCCTCACGTTCACGGGCAAGGTCGACGTGGCGAAAGCCGGGCTCGAGCTCCTGGGCCCCGGCGGCACGCTGGTCGCGACGGATCCCCTCCGCGCGGTTGCCGAGTCGAATCGCGTGGCGGTCGCGAAGATCACGGCGAAGATGACGAGTGGCTTGTACACCGTGAAATGGAGGGCCGTCGCCGCCGACGGCGCTCAAGGCTCCGGCTCCTTCACGTTCATGTACATGGCGCCGAAGGAATCACGGGAACGCACGTTCGCCCCGGTACGTTAGGCGATCTTCACATGCCACGACATATCGTTCTCGCGGGCGCACTTGCAGGCGGGCTGCTGTCGAGCGGCTGCATGATGGCTGGCAGCATGGGATCGGGTATGATGGGCGGAATGGACTCGCCTCGACCGCCTTCAGCGCACGCTGTGGTAGCCGAGGCGCGGACGTCCGACGTGCAAGTCACCCTGGAGTTCCCGCCCGTCGTTGCGGGGAACGAGGGCACTTTCACGGTCCGTGTGCGCGACGCGTCAGGCAGGCCGATCTCGTCGGCGCTTGTCACCCTTCGGGTACGACGCGTGGGCGAAGACACTAGTGTTACGCTCCAGGCGGCGCAGTCATCGCCCGGGTCGGCACTGTATGAGGCCAGGCACCGATTCTCTGCCGCCGGCAGCTACGCCGCAACCGCCGAGGTCGCGATTGATGCGCGCGATCCAGGCACTGTCGTGAGCGTCACCGCGCGGCAGGACCTCATCGCCGCCCACTCTCCATCTGGTGGCGGCTCGCGTGCCGTACCCGCCGCTATCGTGGGGGGCGTGGTCATGGCAGGAATGGTGCTGTGGATGCTGGTCGCCAGGCGGCCGTTCTGAACCATGGCGGGGATTCCGACATGGCGCCGAGACTGTCCGACTTCACGCCGCTGATCGACCTGGTTGCGCAGCTGGGCACCGGGGCGGTGCGCACACGGCGGCCGGTCTACGTCGATCTCCTGCCCCCCTGCAACAACGCCTGTCCGGCTGGTGAGAACGTTCAGGCGTGGCTCGCGCTCGCACAGGCGGGCCGCTACCACGAGGCGTGGCTCGCGCTGGTCCGGGACAATCCGCTGCCAGCGGTACACGGGCGGGTCTGCTATCACCCGTGCGAGACGGGCTGCAGCCGGCAGCCCGTGGATAGCGCAGTCTCCATCCACGCCGTGGAGCGTTTCCTGGGCGATCTCGCAACGCGCGAGGAGTGGCTGCTGCCGATCAACGCTCAGCCGAGTGGGAAGCGAGTGCTCGTCGTGGGGGCGGGGCCGAGCGGCTTGTCGGCTGCCTATCATCTCGCGCGGCTGGGCCACACCGTCGAGATCCGCGATGCGGGCCCGCAACCAGGCGGGATGATGCACTTCGGCATCCCCGCCTATCGCTTGCCGCGCGAGGAGCTGATGAAAGAGGTGCGTCGGATCGAGCGGATGGGGGTGCGCCTCGTCCTCGATCACAGAGTGCAAGACCTGCTCGGCGAGAAGGAGGCCGGGCGCTTCGATGCGGTGTTCATCGCGATCGGCGCGCACGTCTCGAAGCACGTCGACATTCCCGCACGCGACGCCGCGCAGGTGCTCGATGCCGTGAGTGTGCTCCGCGCCGTCGGTTTGGGCGAGCCGCCGCGCCTCGGCCGGCGGGTGGTGGTTTACGGGGGCGGCAACACGGCGATGGATGCCGCGCGGACGGCGAAGCGCCTCGGTGCCGAGGAGGCACTCATCATCTATCACCGCGATCGCGCCCACATGCCGGCGCACGCCTTCGAGGCGGATGAGGCGCTCGAGGAGGGCGTGAAGATCAAGTGGCTGACGGGCATCAAGGAAATCGCCGGGCCGACGCTGACCGTCGAAGTGATGGAGCTCGACCCGGACGGGCGCCCGCGGCCGACGGGCCGCTTCGAAACTCTCGACGCGGATGCCGTGGTGCTGGCGCTAGGGCAGCAGACGGACAGTAGCTTCCTCGAGAAGGTTCCTGGGATCGAGCGCCAACCCGACGGCACCGTCATCGTCGGCCCGAACATGATGACGGGTCACGCCGGCATCTTCGCCGGCGGCGACATGGTGCCGAGCGAGCGGACCGTGACGGCGGCGGTCGGACATGGCAAGAAGGCCGCCAGGCACATCGACGCCTGGCTGCGTGGCGACGCGTACCTGCCCCCGCCAAAGCATCCAATCGTGTCGTTCGGGATGCTGCACCTGCCGATCTACAGCGATGCCGACCAGTCCGCGCAGCCGATGCTCCCGGCCGCCGAGCGCACGACCGGCTTCGGTGAAGTTGTGCACGGGCTGAGCGAGAGCGAAGCACGGTACGAAGCGCAGCGCTGCCTATCGTGCGGCAATTGCTTCGAATGCGACCAGTGCTTTGCCGCCTGTCCCGAACAGGCCATCGACAAGCTCGGGCCCGGACGGCGCTATCGGTACCTCTATGAGCGCTGCACGGGGTGCGCGGTGTGCTTCGAGACATGTCCCGTGCATGCCATTGAGATGACCACGGAACCAGCCTGAAGGGAGGCAAAGCATGCGCCCCGATCCGACTGAAACCGACGTCCTCGATGGCAACGCCGCGGTCGCGCACGTCGCCTACCGCGTCAACGAGGTGTGCGCCATCTATCCGATCACGCCGTCGTCGACGATGGCGGAGCTGGCCGACGAGTGGTCGGCGCAGGGACTCACCAATATCTGGGGCAACGTCCCCGTCGTGCAGGAGATGCAGAGCGAGGGCGGTGCCGCGGGGGCTGTGCACGGCGCGCTGCAGTCAGGCGCCCTGACGACCACGTTCACGGCGTCGCAGGGGCTCATGCTGATGCTGCCGAACATGTACAAGATCGCCGGAGAGCTGACGCCGACCGTCTTCCACGTGGCAGCACGAGCGCTCGCCACGCAGGCGCTCTCCATTTTTGGCGACCACTCCGACGTCATGGCGGCGCGCACGACCGGTTTCGCGCTGTTGTCATCGGGCTCGGTGCAGGAGGCGCACGATGCGGCGCTCATCGCGCAGGCAGCGACGCTCGAGTCACGGATTCCGTTCCTCCATTTCTTCGACGGCTTCCGAACGTCGCACGAGTTGAGCAAGATCTCGGTTCTCCCGGATGCGCAGATTCGCGCGATGATTCGCGAGGCATTGGTGCGGGCGCACCGCGCTCGCGCCCTCACGCCTGAGCATCCCGTGGTGCGCGGCACCGCGCACAATCCCGACACGTTCTTCCAGGCCCGCGAGACGGTGAATCCCTATTACGCGCGCGTTCCAGCGATCGTGCAGTCGACGATGGATGCTTTTGCCCGGCTTACGGGTCGGGTGTACCGCCTCTTCGAGTACGACGGCCCATGGGATGCCGAGCGTGTCATTGTGCTGATGGGGTCGGGTGCTGAGACGGCGCGAGCGACCGCGAAGTATCTCCGTGACGCGGGCGAACGCGTCGGTGTCCTGCAAGTGCGACTGTATCGGCCGTTCTCGGCGGAGCACTTCGTCGCCGCTCTGCCGAAATCCTGCCGCGCGCTCGCCGTGCTCGAGCAATGCAAGGAATCGGGTGCCCTCGGCGAGCCGCTCTACATGGATGTCGTAACTGCACTGGCGCAGGCCGCTGCGGCCCGTACTCGCAAGACGATGCCGTGGGTGGTGGGCGGACGCTACGGGCTCGGATCGAAGAACTTCAATCCGGCGCAAGCGAAGGCCGTGTTCGACGAGCTGAAGAAGCACGATCCGAAGAACGGCTTCACGGTCGGCATCGAGGACGACGTATCGCAAACGAGCCTGCAGGTCGACCCCACGTTCTCGATCGAGGGGGACGACGTGATGCGCGCGCTGTTCTTTGGCCTGGGCGCCGACGGCACGGTCGGCGCCAACAAGAACAGCGTGAAGATCATCGCCGAGGATCCGGCGATGTACGCGCAGGGTTACTTCGTCTACGACTCGCACAAGTCGGGGGCCCAGACGGTCTCGCACCTGCGCTTCGGCAAGCACCCGATCCGCGCGCCGTATCTGCTGGAGTCGGCGCATTTCGTCGGCTGTCATCAGGCGAGCTTTCTCGATCGGATCGATGTGCTGCGCCTCGCGTGCGTCGGAGGGACGTTCCTGCTCAACACGCCGCACGGTCCCGAGGCGGTATGGGACCGGCTGCCGCGTTCGTTGCAGGCGCAGATCCTGGAGAAGAAGCTCCGTTTCTTCGTGATCGACGCGTCCAGGGTCGCGCGCGACGCCGGCCTTGGCGGGCGAATCAACACCGTGCTGCAGACCTGTTTCTTCGCCATCTCCGGCGTGCTGCCGCGCGACGAAGCGATTCAGCGCATCAAGGAGTCGATCGAGGCGACATATCGCGACAAGGGCGCGGACATCGTCCGCAGGAACTTCGAGGCGGTGGATCACGCGCTGGCGCATCTCTTCGAGGTGGCGGTGCCCACCACCCTGACGAGCGTGTTCGACCGGCCGCCGATCGTCCCGCAGCGGGCGCCGGAGTTCGTGCAGCTCGTCACAGCCAGGATGATGCTCGGTCGCGGGGACGAGCTTCGCGTGAGTCAACTGCCCGCTGATGGCACCTGGCCCTCGGGCACCGGCGCGTTCGAGAAGCGGAACATCTCGGACATCGTCGCCATCTGGGACCCGGAGCTCTGCATTCAATGCGGCCAGTGCAGCTTCGCCTGCGCGCACAGCGTGATCCGCGCGAAATACTACGACGCGGGCGCGCTTGCCGACGCGCCACCGAGCTTCAAGTCGGCGCCTGTCAATGCCCGCGGGTATCCGGGCGTGCGCTTTTCGCTGCAGCTCTACCCCGAGGATTGCACCGGGTGCGGCGTCTGCGTCGAGGTCTGCCCGGTGCACAGCTCGCGCGATCCCGAAGTGAGGGCGATCAACCTCGGACCGAAGGCGCCGATTCTCGAGGAGGAGCGCACCAACATCGCCTTCTTCGAGGCGCTGCCGGTGAACGACCGCGCGCGAGTCGACTTCGCCAACGTTCGCGGCGTTCAGTTCCTGGAGCCGCTCTTCGAGTTCTCCGGGGCGTGCGGTGGCTGCGGCGAGACGCCGTATCTCAAGCTCCTGTCACAGCTCTTCGGCGACCGGCTGCAGATCGCGAACGCCACCGGGTGCTCGTCGATCTACGGCGGCAACCTGCCGGTTACACCATGGACCAAGGACGCCGCCGGCCGCGGGCCGGCGTGGTCGAACTCGTTGTTCGAGGACAACGCGGAGTTCGGCCTTGGCTTCCGGCTAGCCGCCGACAAGCACGTGGAGGTGGCGCGCACGCTGCTGCACCGGCTCGCCCCTCGCGTCGGTGAGGATCTGGCCCGTTCGATCCTCGATGCGCCCCAGGAGCGCGAGTCCGAGCTCCGGGCCCAGCGCGCCCGCGTGGACGCGCTCAAGCGGAAGCTCGCGACCATGGACGAGGCGACCGCGCGCGATCTCCTTTCCGTCGTCGACCATCTCGTCAGGCGCAGCATCTGGAGCGTCGGCGGTGACGGGTGGGCGTATGACATTGGCTACGGCGGGCTCGATCACGTGCTGACGAGCGGCCGCGACGTCAACATGCTGGTGCTCGACACGGAGGTCTACTCCAACACCGGTGGGCAGTCATCGAAGGCGACGCCGTTAGGCGCGGTGGCGAAGTTCGCCGCCGCTGGCAAGCGGGTGGCGCGCAAGGACCTGGCCCTGCAGGCCATCGCCTACGGCAACGTCTACGTCGCGCAGGTGGCGATGGGCGCCAACCCGCAGCAGACGCTGCTCGCCTTCCGCGAGGCGGAAGCCTATCCAGGGCCGTCGCTGATCATCGCCTACAGCCCCTGCATCGCCCACGGCTTCGACCTGCGCTACGGCATGAAGCAGCAGGACCTCGCGACGGCGAGCGGCTACTGGCCGCTCTTCCGCTTCAATCCCGCGATGCGCACGGCCGGCGAGCGGCCGTTTCGACTGGACTCGCCGCGGCCGACCATTCCGCTCAAGGAATACGCGTACAACGAGCTGCGCTACCGCTCACTCGCCAGCGCCGATCCGGTCGCGGCCGAGGAGCTGCTCGCCCGGGCACAGCAGGTAGTGACGGAGAAGTACCGGCAATACGAGGAGCTGGCAAGCCGCGGCGGCGAGTGCTTCCACCCCGACTGCGACCATCGCGCCACGGATGCGGGCAATGGCAGGTCCGGAGGGCGCACACACGCGATCGACGAGAGCGTCGCCATGGAACTCGCCATTCGGGCGAGATGACCGGAGGTCGGGCCCCTCCCGGAGATGCTCCGGCTGTGCTTCGAGGCCCCCGCGGGGAGAAACGGCTCGACGACGGGCGTCGCCACCTGTCGGCGGGGGCGTTCAGAAGACTGGGTTGCTCATCACCGATGCGAAGCACCTCCGGCATTGGCTGCGCCCACGGAGAACACCATCGTGACAAAATGCGAGTCCCAGTCGGCCCCGGAGCGGCGGTCCGACGGCACGATGTGGATTGTGCGAACGTTCCAGAGACCCGGCGCTGCCAGCGGGACCCGCAGCAGTCCATTGGCATCCGTGACGAGAGACAGGTCGTCGGTGGCGCCGTCGGCTGCGGACTGTCCGGCGTGCACGTGCGCCTCGGCCAGCGGAAGCCCGCGATAAAGCAGTCTCACCGATAACGTGTCGCCCGCACGAAGAGTGGCGGGATCGTGCAGCGGGACAAACTCGGCTACCTGGCCGGCGATGCGTGAGAAGGCGCGGGGCCCTCCGCTTCCGACGTCGACGATTGTCTTGGCGTACTTTGCGTAGCGCCGCGTGATGCTGTCGGTCCTGGGGAGCAGTCCCTGCCGCTCATAACGTGCCGCCAGCTCAGCGGCGCCTTCGAGTTCCATGTACCGCTTGAATTCGGGTCCGGACGCGCGCAGCGAGCGCGGCGCGACGGTAACGACAACGATGCGCTGGCCGACGCCGCGCGGCCGGTGCTGCAGCATGAGGGAGGTTCCCTCGGTGGCCACGATCGCGACGCGCTCATCTGTCGATGCGGCGATGACGCGCGCCTCGGCGACGCGATCCGGAGTCACGGCGACTTCGCTCGTCGGAAAGCGGCTGCTTGTCTGTCCTTTGACTGTCAGCTCACCGCCGTCAGCCACGTGAAAAGCGTTCGGTACGAGCCAAAAGTCGTGCGCCGCCGCGGCGGCTGCGGCAACCAGGAGCGCAACAAGGACACCCACGCCAGTAATAAGCTTCACATGTACCTCCGGCGATACGAGTCAACCCAGACACGCAGGATCAGCGAAGCGGCGGCTGCCAGTCCCACTCATGGCGGCCGACCACGGTTCTTTCCCAAGCGTGTAAGATAATGGCCTCATTGCACCGCCGGCCTGCCGAGCAACGACAGAGTTCGGTCTGCAGCGAGCTGTTCGAGCCGATCAGCCGCCAGCTCCCTTCTCTCTGCGCAGGATCGGCTGCGAGCTTGTATGGCGCGGTTCACTTAGTCACGACCCGGGCTCTCGCTCCTGGTCGCGTGTGGCGACATCAGGTTGCTCACGCGTTCGGCGAGGATGTCGTGGAGGTCGATGGCATTCGACGGGTGCGGTATCGTATTGCACGTGACGATCTGCGCTGGCCCAGCCGCCTGCAGCTGGCGATACGCGTCGTCCGCGAAGACGGCATGGACTCCGATGCAGGTCGCCGGCCGCAAGCCTGAACGCCGCAAGTGCCCGACGGTCTCAATCATCGTGCGGGCCGTCGAGATGATGTCATCGACCAGGACCGGCGTGTGATCACGCCACCGGTCCACGTCGGGAATCGACACCGCAACCTCGCGATCACCATGACGCGTCTTCTGCAACACGACCGACGGAGCGTCAGCGAGCGCCGCAACGTCCTGTACCCACTGCGCGCTCTCGGCGTCGGGCCCTACGAGCAGGGGCTGCTCCACGTTGGCCTTTATCCACTCGGCCACGCGGGGCGCCGCGTGCACGACGTCGGTGCCGATGGAGTAGATCTCAGCGAGGGAGCTTCGGCGGTGCAGGTGGGGATCGACCGTCACCAGCCAGTCGATGTTCGCCGACACGATTCGAGCAAAGTAAGACGACGTGACGCCTTCACCCTCGCGAAAGCGTCGATCCTGGCGCATGTAGGCCAGATATGGCGCGACAAGACCGATTCTGGCGGCGCCGAGATCACGAGCGGCCGCCGCGAGGAAGAGGAGGCGGATGAGCTTGTCATCGGGCCGTTCGAGCGTGCAGGCGAGGATCACTTCCCGGTCTCGCACCGGTGTTTCCAGGCGAACATAGGTTTCGCCATCCGGAAATCGCCGCAATTCGATCAGGCCGGACTCCGCGCCCGGGCGACTCACGAGCGATGCCGCGAGTACTTCGTTGCCGGGGAGCGCGAGAACGATGGGTGTCATGGGATCGGCCTCAGGCTGCCCGAGTTCTCGATGCGAAACAGGTCGAGGTTTTCTCCGGCGTACGAGAGCGAATATTGCAGCTCCCCGGGCGACTGTGCGTGCACGGTGATGAGCGGCGAGTCTGGCTCGAGGGTATCCCCGAGCCGGACGTGAAGCTCCAGACCTGCCGCCGCCGACTTGGGCGCGCCGGCGAGTTTGGCGACGCGCGCGAGTCGGCGGTTATCGATATCGATCAGGGTTCCGCCGGACCGGGCCACGAGCGTGTGCGTGTACCTCGCGCGCGGCGGCTCGTGCATTCCGCCCTGCGCCTCGCAGATCGCCTGGAACTTCCGCCACGCGCGGCCGTCGTCCAGTACCGATGCGGCGGCCGCGTGCCCCTGGCCAGATGTGACGGCGCCGGCCAACTCGAGCAGACGGCCCGAGAGGACGAGCGCGCGCTCCCGCAGGTCCGCCGGAGCCCCCGCCTCACCCCGCAGCACGGACAACACGTCACGCGCCTCCAGCGCCGGGCCGATGCCGCGTCCAATCGGCTGAGCGCCGTCGCCATGGACGACGTCGAGCGTCAGCCCCACGGCCTGCCCGACCACTGTCAACACGGCGCCTAACGACTCCGCAGATTCAGGTGTCCGTATCTTGGCCGACGGACCAATCGGCACGTCGATCACGACGTGCGTCGCGCCCGCGGCTGCCTTCTTCGACAATACCGATGCGACCAGTTGGCCTTCGCTGTCGATATCCAGCGGACGCTCGATGCGGATGATGACGTCATCGGCGGGGCTCAGCCGCACCGCACCGCCCCAGACAATGCACCCGCCCTCGCGATCCACCACGCGCTGCATCGCGGGAAGGTCGAGCGCGACGGGAGCAAGGGTCTCCATTGCATCCGCGGTTCCGGCCGGAGACGTGATGCCTCGCGACGACGTTTTCGGCATCACCAGTCCCGAGGCGGCGATGATGGGCACGACGATCATGGTTGTGCGATTCCCAGGCAGTCCTCCGACCGAATGCTTGTCCGCGACGACCGGCGCCGGCCATGCCAAGCGGTCGCCGACACCGATCATCGCCCGGGTCAAGGCAATGGTCTCCTGGAGGCTCAGCCGCCCCCCCGCACAGGCGGCGACGAACGCCGTGAGCTCGATCGCCGAGTAGCGACCGGTGGCGATGTCACCGATGACGCGCTCAAAGCTCGCCTGATCCAGCTCGCGCCCGTACAACTTCGCTCGCACATCCGAAAGCGAGACGAGCGGCTTCGGATGCGACAGAACGACCCGGTCGCCATCACGCGCGCCAAGGGCTACCCACGCCGACTCCGAGAGACTTGCCTCGTCAGGCGCGAGCAACGCACCCGTGATCACGTTCAGCGTGGCGATGATACTGCGCTCCGGGAGGGTGACGGCGATCCGTGCCTGCGCCTCCCACCCTTCCGACCGGCACACGGGGCAGTCGGCCGCCATGTAGATCACCGGCTCCTGGTAGGTGTCGATCCCCAGGCGGCGCAGGCGCAGCACGTTGGGCGCGTCATCATGCGACTGAGCGTGCAGCGTCATCAGCGGTGATGAGTGCATGGCAGTCTCACAGCGCCTCGTGATAGAGGTCAGCGCGAGTTCGAGGTAGCGCACACGACCCGTCGGTATTCGGACGCGACAGCAGCATCTGCACCACGCCGATCGCTCCGGTACTGAACGCGTGGGCGCTGACCCCCATGTTCAGGCGCCAGATCCGGAACGTCGTTCTCCCAACTGCCGCGACGGCGCTGTCCTCGCTCGCTTCGAGACGCCGCACCCAGTGGCGGAGGGTGGACGCGTAATGCTCGCGCAGGCTTTCGATATCACGCGTTTCCCATCCGGCGGCTTCGCTACAACTGACGACATGAGCCAACGGGACGAGTTCGGAATCGGGGAAGACGTACCGGTGGATGAACCGGCCGGGGCGCCACACCATCGCTGTCAGCCAGTCCGCGAGTGAGCGCTCCCGAGCACCACCCAGGCTGACAATGCCATGATTGAGGAAGATCCCGCCCGGCCGTGTCAGCCGGTACGCAGCGCGGAAGTAGCCGGGAAGCTGGCGACGGCCCACATGTTCGAACATGCCGACGCTCACGACCTTGTCGAAAGGTGCATCGGCCTGGATGTCGCGATAGTCCCGGACTTCGATGGTGCAGCGATCGCTCAGCCCGTCGTCGGCGATCCGCGCGCGCGCGAACTCCGCCTGGGAGGGACTGAGTGTGATGCCCACGGCTTCGACGCCGTGATGGCGCACGGCGTGCCTGATGAGGCCGCCCCAACCACATCCGATATCGAGCAGGCGCTCACCGGGCTGAAGGCGCAACTTGCGACAGATGTACTCCAGCTTCGCCGTCTGCGCGCGGTCCAGATCGTCATGGTCCGTCGCGAAGTAGGCGCAGGAATACACGCGCTGTTCGTCCAGCCAGAGCGCGTAGAAGTCATTGCTGACGTCGTAGTGAAATCGAATGGCCTCCGCGTCGCGCACGCGCGCGTGACGCCGGCCGAGCAGCCGCCACGAGGGTCGGAACCCGTTCTGTGTGACGGAACGATCACCGTCAGCCGGCAAGCGGCGAAGCAGGCGAAGCAGGCGCGCGATCCGCCGTGGTGAGCGGAGCCGGTCTCTGCTCAACACCCGCAGCGATGCCGCGCGTTCCAGATCCCCTACCACATCGAAGTCGCCACTGATAAAGGCGTCGCCGATCCCGAGCTCCGTGGGAGGGAGGAACATGCGGCGCAAGGCGCCCGGTCGGTTGAGGATCAGTCCGAAGGACCCGTGATTCGTTGCGCCCCCGGGCTCCACGACGCCATTCCAGTATTCCACGGCGAAGGCGCGTTCCGCGGGGCCACCGAACAGTTCCGCAACGGCCTGACGTGCAATCTGCGACCAGCGTTCATCGGCAGCCACATCGGGCGCTTCGAGTCGACCTGCCAGTTCCTCAAGACCGAACTCGTCGACGTCCGTCGCAAGCATGTCCATGGGCCTATCTCCTTTTCTGGTTCCGCACGAGGTCGATGGCGCGACGTTTCTCGCTTCTGGATCGGCACCAGCCGGAATCGTCCTGGTCACTTCTGGCCTCGCTCGGCCTTGGCGATCGTCATCAGGAATCCGAGCGCCGGGTCTCTGGTGTCGCTATGACGAAGGACCTCCCAGTGCTCGTCGATATAGCCGCGCATGTATCCAAGGATGTGCCCGAGCGAAATGGTCAGGTAGCGAGGGTCGGCATCCTTCGTGAGTGAGGCAAACACGGCCATGCGGATGCGATGACCGTTAGGCAGCGGCGCGCTGCCGCGGCGCAGCAACGTCTCGACGGCCGCCGGCGCGTCGGCTGGCGGACAGCAACCGAACGAGGTGAGTACGACGCGCAGGACGGATGGATCGCTCGCTGCCTCGTTCACGACGGCGCGCCCTTCCTTCACCTCACCGATGAGCATGTCCGCGTGTTCGCGCGCGACGCCAAGAGCTTCGTCGACCTGGGTCAGGTACTCGTCCGAACCCGGTCGCTTGCCCGGAACGAGCCTCCCCGCAGCCGGGAACCGGAACGCGAGGACGTCGAGATCGGTCGCCGTGCGAAAATCTCCGCTGCGCGCCTTGGTGATCACCGGGTACTCGGTCACCGTGAAGTACCCGTTGAGCCGCAGATAGGCCTGAACCAGCCCGACAGCGTTATCCATCAGCTGGCGGCGGCCGAAAGATCGGCGGGGACATTGCGATCAGCCTCGGACACCGCCCGTTCCCCGCGAACTGCCGGGCCCGGCCCCACTCCAACGATGTTCACGAACGCCGCCCGATCGACGACCTCGTGTGTCATCAGGAGCTCGGCCAGACGTCGCAATTCCGGTTCATGTGCCGCAAGTGTGGTCTGCACCCGCTCGCGCGACGCGTTGAGCAGCGAGCGCACCTCGACGTCAACACTCCGGGCGGTCTCTTCACTGTACTCCTTGCGACCGTCGAGCTCCCCTCCCGGAAAGAGCGACCGCCCCCGATTTTCGTACGTCGCGAGCCCCACGGAGTCGCTCATCCCGTATCGGATGACCATGTCGCGGGCGAGGTCGGTGGCGCGCTGCAGGTCGTTCGCGGCTCCCGTCGACATGTCGGCGAAGATGATCTCTTCCGCCACGCGGCCGCCGAGCAGGACGTCGAGTCGATCGAGCAGCTCGGCTCGCGTGAGCAGGTAGCGGTCTTCGGTGGGTTGCTGCTGGGTGTAGCCCAGCGCGGCGATGCCGCGAGGAATGATCGAGATCTTCGAGACGCGGTCGGCGTGGGGGCGCAGCTCGGCGACGATGGCGTGGCCCGCCTCGTGATGCGCGACGATTTCCTTCTCCCGCGGGTTCATGACGCGCGATTTTCGCTCGAGACCGGCGATCACGCGATCGATGGCCTCGTCGAAATCGGACATGTCAACGGCGCTCTTTCCGCGGCGCGCCGCCAGCAGCGCGGCTTCGTTCACCAGGTTCGCCAGGTCGGCGCCCACGAATCCCGGCGTCCGGGCGGCGATCGCCGTCAGGTCGACGTCCGGCGCGAGGACAACACCGCGAACGTGCACGCGCAGGATCTGCTCCCGGCCCTTTACGTCGGGACGGTCGATCACGACCTTGCGATCGAACCGGCCTGGCCGCAGCAGGGCTGGATCGAGGATCTCCGGCCGGTTAGTGGCCGCCAGGATCAGGACGCCCTTGGAGGAATCGAATCCGTCCATCTCCGCCAGGAGCTGGTTCAGCGTCTGTTCACGCTCCTCATGGCCGCCGAGAATGGAACCAGCGCTGCGAGCGCGGCCCAAGGCGTCGAGTTCATCGATGAAAACGATGCTGGGGGCGTGCGTCGCTGCCTGCTCGAACAGGTCGCGCACTCGCGCCGCCCCCACGCCGACGAACATCTCGACAAAATCCGATCCGCTCAGACTGAAAAACGGCACCTTCGCCTCACCGGCCAGCGCTTTCGCGAGCAATGTCTTGCCGGTGCCTGGCGCACCCGCGAGCAGTACTCCCTTGGGAATCTTCCCGCCCAGCCGGCGGTAGCGTTCGGGCTCCCGGAGAAAGTCGACGATCTCGACGAGTTCCGCCCGAGCCTCGTCAATCCCGGCGACGTCACTGAACGTCACGCCCGTGCTCCGCTCCATGTACACCTTTGCCTTGCTCTTACCCACCGCCATGACGCCACCCTTCCCGTGCATCGCCTGCATGCCGCGGCCCCAGAACCAGAACAGCAGCAGGCCGGGAAGAGCCCAACTCAGCAGCACGGAGAGCCATGGGTTGGACACCCGGCCCGCGTAGCGAACGTTGGCGGAGTCGAGTTGCGAGACCAGCTCAGGATCTTCGAGTCGTGTGGTCGCGAAGCGATGGAGCGAGTCACCTCCCTCTCGCAGCGTCGCCGCACGATCGGCGGTCAGTATTGAATCGACTCCGGTCAGGCGGATCGCGCCCGAGATGGAGCGCTCCTCGACCAGCACATCGCGGATCTTGCCTGCACGAAGGAGTGCCTTGAATTCACTGTAGGCTATCGTCTCCGAGTGCGGGCGGGCGAATATCGATTGCACGACCAGAAGCGCCGTGAAGGCGAACAGTACGTACCAGATCGAGAAGCGTCGATCACGCGGCTCCATGTCGTTCCTCGGTGATGGATAAGGATCCGGTAGTCATCTATGGAGTGGTCGCCTGCCCGCCATGCCGTGGCGACACGTCGCCGGCCGCGCCGGTTCGCGGGATGAATGCGGGAGTACGTGCCGCCCACTGATCGTATGCCTCGCCGAAGGCCGCGCGCATCTCACGCTCTTCCTGGCGCGCCAACCGGACATACATGATGACCAGAATCGGAAACATGAGCAGCGTCAGGATGGTGGGCCACTGCAGCAGGAAGCCGAACATGATGAGCACGAACGCATCGTACTGCGGATGCCGTACGCGGGCGTACGGACCCTCCGTCGCGAGTTGCTGACGCTGCTGCACGCCGTAAAGGACCTTCCAGGCGGACGCGAGCAGGATGAAGCCGCCGGCGATGAAGAGCGAACTCAGGATGTGGAGCGCGCCAAAGTGCGGATTCTCTCGTCCGCCGAGCAGCGTGCTCCAGAGATGACCCGCGTCGTGCGAGAAGAGGTCGAGCTGCGGATAGCGTCGGCTGAGCCAGCCGGACAGCAGATAGATGGTCAGCGGGAATCCGTACATTTCGGCAAACAAGGCGACGATGAAGGCAGAGAAGCCTCCAAAGGAGCGCCAGTCGCGCCGGGTTCGAGGCTTCGTGAAGCTGAACGCGAAGATGATGAAGATCGCGGAGTTGATGATGACGAGCGTCCAGAGTCCATAGGCGGGAGTGTCGGTCATGGGATGTCCTCCGGTCGTGCACGGCTCCCGTGCTGGTGTGAGGGAGCTGCTCGCTGGCTACGCCAACCCGGCTTGCGTTCTGCACGGCTGTCATGTCCGGAATGGCCGTGTCTGCCGTGCCTGAGGTGAAGGAGCGGGCAGGCCAGCAGGAGCAGGAAGGGCAGCCAGCCGAAGAGAGGAGCGCGATGTTCCGTCAGGAGAAAGAACCCGGCAATCGCCAGGAATCCCAGCAGAATCCAGTTGGATCGGGAACGCGAGACATCGGTCATGATCCACTCCGAGTGCGAGACTCTCTTACCACACAGCCACGGCGAGGAACAGTGCCAGGACGACGATGGTCAGTGGGATCACGAGGAGCAGAACTCGCGGATGGAACCGCGAGCGAGGCGCGACCGCGGAGGCGTACCGAGATGCGCGCTCCGCGACTTCTCCGACGTCCAGCGATGCGATCACGCCGGAGAGGACAGCGCTACTACACACCGCCGCGTCGTACTCTACGTAGGCCATTTCAGTCGCCGGATTGACGTACGCGCGCAGCACGCCCGGCGTCTCGCGGAGCGCCCTTTCCACCGTCTGCGACATGCCTCCGGCGCACCCGAGGTTCCGGAGCCCGATTGTCGTCGCCTGACGGCGGTCCGAAGGCCAACTCGTTAGGTCGCCGGGTGACGTGCCTTCCATCAGTCTGTGCGGCTGTGTGCCCATGGCGCTCCTCGGGAACGGCGATACTCCTCACCCGACACGGTGGGCGCGAATGCTGAAGGCCGCCTGAAGGCGCCATGAACGCCGAGAGGCCACGGCGGCAGGCTCGATCCGGGCTGTGTCGCCCCGGCACCGATCTCAGAAGAACAGCTTGAGCTGGACGTCAGTGACGTCCCGAGAACCGCCGTATCCTGCCTGCGCGGTCATCGGACCGCGGGACCTCTGCTCGCGTACCGGCGGTCAGGCACGCTGAACGCGCGCCGGGTCGGATGTCTGCGCTGCCGCTGACTCGCTGGCCGGCGTACTGCGACGGATTCCTGGCAGCTGCGTCCAACGCAGGGCGAGCGCGTTGACCGCGACGAGGAGCGAGCTGCCGCTCATCGACAGGGCCGCGATCTCCGGCCGGAGCAGCAACCCGAAGGCGGGATAGAACAGGCCGGCGGCGATGGGGAATGCAATCGTGTTGTAGCCGGCCGCCCACCACAGGTTCTGGCGCATCTTGCGAACTGTTGCCCGAGACAGCGCCATGGCGCCCAGCACGTCGTAGGGATCGCTCTTCATGAGCACCACGTCGGCGGTCTCCATCGCCACGTCGGTCCCCGCACCGATGGCGATGCCGACGTCCGCCTGCGCCAGCGCCGGTGCGTCATTGATCCCGTCACCGACCATGGCCACGACCTTTCCACCTTCCTGAAGTTCCTTCACCTTTGCGGCTTTCTCACCCGGTAGGACTTCGGCGAACACGGTATCGAGGCCGAGTTCCTTCGCGATGCGCTGTGCGGTGGCCTGGTTGTCGCCGGTGAGCATGGCGACCTCGATCCCGAGTGCGTGCAGCTCGTCGATCGTTCGGCGCGCTGTGGGCCTCAACGCGTCAGCCACAGCAATGATCCCCGCCGCCTTGCCGTCGATGGCGCTGTACACGACGGTGCGACCCGCACCCTGCAGTTCCTCGCCGCGCGCCTCCAGGGGACCCAGTGATACTCCGTGATCCCGCATCAGCTTCCGATTGCCGCCCAGCACGACGCGGCCGGCGACGGTGGCGCGCAGCCCGTGCCCGGCGATCGCCTCGAAATCGCGTCCGTCGCTGAGCGGGATCTTCTTCTCCCGAGCGTAGGTCACGATGGCCTGGGCGATGGGATGCTCGCTCGATTGTTCCGCCGAGGCGACCAGGCGCAGGAACTCCCGTTCATCGGTCTCGCCGTCTCCCATCACCACGTCGACGACGCGCGGCTCGCCGACCGTCAGCGTCCCGGTCTTGTCGAAGATGATTGCCCGGACCTTGCTGGCCTGCTCGAGGGCGGTCGCGTTCTTGAAGAGGATGCCGTTCAGGGCACCCAGGCCCGTGCCGACCATGACCGCCGTGGGCGTCGCCAGGCCCAACGCGTCGGGGCAGGCGATGACCACCACGGTGATGGCGAGCGTGAGCGCGAACACGAAGCCGGCGCCGGCGATCCAGTACCAGCCGGCAAATGTGGCGAATCCAAAGACGATGGCCGCCGCAACGAGCCATTGCGCCGCCTGGTCGGCGAGCCGCTGGGCAGGTGCTTTCGAGTTCTGCGCCATCTGGACGAGCTTCACGATCTGGGCGAGCGCCGTCTCGCTCCCCACTTTCGTGGCCCGGAAACGGAACGAGCCGACCTTGTTGATGGTCGCGCCGATGACCTGATCGCCGGGGCGTTTCTCGACGGGAAGGCTCTCGCCGGTGATCATCGACTCATCGACTGCGGAGCCGCCGTCGAGCACTTCGCCATCGACCGGGATCTTGTTTCCCGGACGAATAAGCACGACGTCGCCGAGCAGCACCTCGGAGGTCGGCACTTCGCGTGGCTCGCCATTACGGATCACCGTGGCGGTCGGCGGGGCCAGGTCGAGCAGCGCACGGATGGCATTCGACGCGCCGGCGCGGGCGCGCATCTCCATCCAGTGGCCGAACAGAATAAAGGCGAGCAGGACCACCGCGGCCTCGTAGAATACCTCGCCCTGGAAGAGAAACGTGGCCGCGATGCTGAAGACGTATCCGGCCCCCACGGAGAGTGCGACCAGGACCGACATGTCGAGTGTCCGCCGCCGGATGGCGCGCCAGGCGCCGACGAAGAACATCTGCCCGCCCCACAGCACCGCTGGCGTGGCCAGGATGAACCCGAAGACCGGCATCGAGAGACCGAACGGCGGCGAAACACGCAGTCCGAACACTTCGGTCCCGATCGGCGAGTAGACGGTCACGAACAGGCCGAGGATGAACGTCACCAGGAATCGGTTGCGCATATCGCGCACCATCTCGTCCATCGACATTCCGGCGCCGTGCCCCATCTCGTGCGCCATGGGAGCCATTTCGCCGGAGGCGGGAGCTGCCTTCGCTTTTCCCTCATGGAGGTGCAGGGTCGGCCGCGTTTCTTCTTGATCCGGCGCGGCCGCGGGCGCCACATGCTCATGATGCGCGTGCTCGACCTTGGCGCGCACCGCGATCTCCTGGTGTGGCATCGCGGCGACGTCCGTGGGCGCGTGGCCGTGGTGGGCGTGGCCTTCATGAACTGGCGCTGCTCCGGGCGCACACACGTGCGCCGGAACGACTTCGCCGCGGCAGTGCATGCCGCACTCCTCGATCAAGCGCTCGATGTCGGCTTGCGTGATGAGCGCCGCATCGAACGACACCGTGACGGTGTCGCTGAACGCGTTCGCCTCCACGCGCGAGACTCCGTGTTGACGCCTGAGGAAGGTTTCGATCGCGGGCGCCGTGCTGCCGTGCAGCATGCCGCGCGCTTCCAGCACGACATCACGCATGGCCAGCCATCGCGCTCCCTGCCAGTCGTGACGACCGCGACAGGAAGGTCTTCCGGATCCCCATCGACTCGTCGGTCCTGGCAATGGACCGCTCCGCACTCCGCTCGACCCCGGTCAGCGCTCGAATGCAGTCGACGGTCTCAGGCACAACGATACTCTCGTTATGCACCTGAAACGTCACGTATACCTCGCGATCATCCACGGCCAATGCATCCTCCCAGACCGCCACCTCCCACATGTCGCCGCGCGGCCGGTTGAGGTCGCGCATCAATTCGATCACCGAATTGAGCGCGACGAGACCGTCCGAGGCACGGACGAAGGCAATCCGCGGTGCTCCTTCGAGCGCCCTTCGGAGCTCGTCGAGCGACACTGGCCGTGTCGTCTCCACCATCGCAAAGTGAATGTGGCTGAGGTTGTACGGACCCGCGCCGGCCATGGTGGTGATGTCCAGATCCGGCATCACGGTCCGGGCGTCCGGACCCTGGTGGCTCGGGACCGTGGTCTCAGGTACCACCGTGTTGATCATGCCGCTCATGTGGGATTCCCAGGGATCCGTCGCCCGGCGCAGCAAAGTCGCACGGGCCCGCTTGACCCATCCATGGCGGTGCAATGCATGCAGCACGCGGGTGAGCGCCGTCGTGTTACAGGACACGACGCGCGCCGAGTCGCGGTCCAGCGCGCCTGCGTAGTTCGCCTGCGCCACGAACGAGTACCCAGCCACCTCGTGTTTCTCCCCGCCCTGCCAGATCGACTTCACGCCGGCCGCCTGATACCGCGGCCGGTTCTCGGCACCGATCTTCTTCGGCGTGCAGTCGGCCACCACGTCGACCTGCGACAGCAGCTCGTCGAGCGTGCCGGCCACTGGAATTCCCACCGCCTCCATACCGGCTCGTCCTTCCTCGGTCGCCGCATATACGGGGAACCCGCGCTCGACCGCCACGCGAATCCGATAGTCCGTGACTAGGTCCGCGACGCCGACCAGCGTCATGTCATTCTGCAGCGCAACCGCGTCGGCCACGCGCTTGCCAATGACGCCGTAACCGTTGACCGCGACGCGCACACAAGCCGACGTCACCATGTGACTACCTTCCAGCGTTCAGGGTTGCCACCGCGACGGCTGGCGCGCCCACCCCTGTGTGCCACGCCAGCCTGCGCTCTTCCTTCGGTTTGCTTCGGAGACCAGGTGGCGCTGTCAACGCGGACCATCCACCGCGACATCCGCTCGGCGACTCGCGGGAACGTGCCCGGAGAAGCGATTGTACAGCGTCCCCGCGGTCGCGAACACCAGCCCTGTGCCGAACGCCCAGAAAACAAGACCGCTGAAGAAGCTGCCCCAATCGAGCGTCCTGGTGAATCCCGACAGGTCCACGTGCACCACGTACCCGGCAAACGCGGTCGTCGCGTCAGGCGCTATGGCAACGGCCGCCGAGCAAACGATGACGATCACCCCTGCGATCGTACCGGCGGCCGTCCCGAAGGCGCGCGCATCGAGGGCAACGGTATCTGGTTTCATGAGAATCTCCTGTCCCGTGAGCGAGACATCGGCGTCTCGCTACACGGGACGATGGCGATCGATCCTGAAGTTTACCTGAGGGCGCAGTGAGGCGAGTTTGGCAGCCGCCCGTGCCGCGGCGCTTTGGACGCGGCTCACTTCGGCTTCGGCGCGCCCAGGACCTCCTTCACGTAGCGGGCCACCGCTTCGATCTCCTGTGGAGTCATCTTCTTCTTGAAGGGCTTCATCTCATCACCCTTCTCGAAGCCGTTGGTAATGACGGCGATCAGCGAATCCTGGCTCAGCTTCGACAGGAACTCGGCGTCAAGCGCGCGAATATCCGGATGCTCTCGCTTCGCCTGGTTGGTGGGTGCACCCGTCGTGCCGTGGCAGGACCGGCAATGCTTGAGATACAACGGCTTGCCATCCGGAGCCTGGGCAGAGAGCCGCGACGACAGCACCGCGAACGTGATAGCAGCGAAAGAAGTTGTCAGGCGATTCATCAGGCGCTTCTCCTGCTTCGAAGTCGACGACCGGTCATCAGAACGTGATCATGAACTCGGCGGCGATGCCGTTGGTCCGCGGCCGACCGGATCCCTGGAACCGATCGAACCGATACTCGAGCGCGAGGCGCATGAACTGCGGCACGTTCACGGGTAGCACACCGCCCAGCACGAAGCGATTGCGCGTGTTGTCACTCGCCTCGGTGTCGGGGTCGACCTCCTCCCAGCGACTGAATAGCGTCAGCGAACTGGACCTCAGCGTATACTGCCCGGATAACCACCAGGCGGCACCGTCGTTCGTGCTGCGTGGGTAAATGGAACCAGCGGGGAGATCGCGGTCGCGACTCAGGACAAAGCCGCCGAGTAGTTCGAAGTCGCCGAAGTACTTGCTGGCGGTCAGCGCCAGGCGCGTGAACTTCGAGTCTTCCCCTTCTCGCGAAGGATCGAGGCCCTCGGCGAGCCCGAAGTAGGCGGCGGCCGCGATCCCGGCTCCGGCGTCATCCCACATGAACTGATTCGCGATCACCAGATCCTTCTTTGTGCTCGGCGCTTCCTCGTCACCGCCAAGCGAGTTCAGTACCTGCAGGGACAACCGGTTGCGCCCGGTTACGAGGTACGCTTCGGCGCCGATCAGATCCTGGCCGAAGCGGAAGGGTACCTCGGTCGTGGTCTGTCCGAGCGGCGTGGGCGACGCGATGCCGATCGCCCGGTCGAATCCAGCGACACCGCCTCCCAGGAGCAGCATGTGGCCCTGGCCGGCACGGATGCCATAGTGAGTCTTCTCCGTGCCCCACACCGACGCCACGGCAACCAGCGCTTCGACTTCGCCCTCGTCATTGCGCTCCAGCTCGAGCACGCCGCCGAACGACGTGCCGATCGCGCCGCCGACGAACAGGCTCAGGTCCTCAAGGCTGAACGCATTGAGGGCGGTGGGTTCGTCACCGGGCTTCTCGTAGAGGTAGCGAAGACGGGCGCGCGCCGCGACGTAGTCCTGGACGTTGTCCACTTCAGCCTTCTCCCCGATCTCGTCAGGCATGCGGTAGCCTGCCCACTTGAACTGGATGCCCTTGGCATTCAGGCGCGGCACGGCGGGGCTGTGACAGAGTGTGCAGTTCGCGTTGTACTTGCGGGCCCAGGCTGGAATGGTTCGTGCCGCGTGCGCCGGCGGCGTGGTCATGGCGATCGCCAGTGCAATGGCGGGAATCGTGAGGCGCATGGTGTGGCTCCTGTGTGAAGGGGGTGCGCCAAGGTCAGCGCCGCGACGTGCCTACTTGCTCACCTTGGGCACTTCGGGGAACGTGTCGTGGATATCCGGTTTCAGCTCGACTCCTGGCGGGCCGCGGAGCGTCGTCAGGTACTGCGCGATCTCTTCGATCTCCTGGTGTGAAAGCACGGGTGGCCCGAACGAGGGCATGTCGGCGTCCGGGTGAAAGCGCTTTGGCTGCTCGAGGTAGCTGTGCAGCCACGCCGCGGAACGATGGACGCCGATCTCGGTCAGATCCGGTCCGTCCTCACCTCCCTCACCGCGAACCTTGTGGCAACTGCCGCATTGCTGTTGCGCGAATTGTGCGCGTCCCGCGCGCTGCACTGACGTCAGCACTGCGCCCGAGGGTTCTGGTCGCGCGAGCTGCAGATCCTCGCGAATCGCGGCGCCCAGCAGGAATCCCGATCCGCCCAGCGCCACGATCATGGAGCCGAGTGCCAGCGGCCGATGCCGCAGGCTTCGCTGGCTCCGCCGGTCGAAGAACGGAAGACCGACCAGGGCGATCACGAGAAAGAGCGGTACGCCGATCGCAATCGTGCTCTCCATCGAACCGGGAAAGAGCTTCAGGAGCTGGAAGAAGGGCAGGAAGTACCATTCGGGACGCGGGACGTACGACGTATCGGTCGGATCCGCGGGCGCCTCCAGTCCGGCGCCGAACGTCAGGGCGAGCAGCACGATGGCAACGACGACGCCGGCGCCAACGATCGCGTCCTTGGCGATGATGTCGGGCCAGAATCGCACGCCGGAGCGCTTCGTCGCCGCATACGCGCGCTGGTAGTACTGCGCGTACTCCGGATCACTGGTGCGACGTGGGGCGCCGTCCTCGAGGGCGTTGGTGCGCGGTGCAATACCCTGCCGCACTACCAGTGCGAGATGGACGATCACCATCGTCCCCAGGAAGAGCGGAAGCCACAGCACGTGCAGCGCGTAGAAGCGACTCAGCGTTGCGGCGCCGAGCTGCGCTCCGCCGCGCAGCAGGTCGACCAGAAAGGCGCCGACGATTGGCGTTGTCCCAGCCATGTTCGTGCCCACCTGCGTCGCCCAATAGGCCTTCTGATCCCACGGCAGGAGGTAGCCCGTGAAACCGAAAGCCATCACCACGAGAAACAGGCCCACGCCGAGCAGCCAGTTGATCTCGCGCGGATACTTGTAGGCGCCCATGGAGAAGACGCGCACCATGTGGGCCAACGTGAGGACGACCATGAAGCTGGCCGCCCACCGGTGCATGCCGCGGACGAGTGAGCCGGCACGCACAGTGCGCTCCACGAAGACGATGCTGTCGTACGCATGGTCGGGCGATGGTGAGTAGAAGGTCGCCAACACGGCGCCGGTCACGATCTGCACGAGGAACAGCGTCAGCGTCGCGCTTCCCAGCGTGTGCCACCACGTCAGACGGTCGGGTACCTCACGATCCAGCAGCGCGCGGCGTAAACCGCGCAGATCAATCCGTTCGTCGAGCCAGCCGGAGGGCCTCATCGTCAGGCCTCCACCTTCTCGGCAACACCGATACGGTAGTCCTTGTAGAGGACCAGCACGTTCCCGTCCTCAACCTTCACCTCGAGTCGATCGAGCGGGCGTGGCGGTGGCCCTCCGACGACCGCACCGGTCTTCAGGTCGAACAGGCCGTGGTGGCAAGGGCAGTGGAAAACGCCTTCTTCCTTGTCGAAGGAGTAGCCGCAACCGAGGTGCGTGCAACGGCCGTTGTAGGCGGTGTAGGATTCCCCATCCTCCGTATAGAGCCACACGCTCTTGAGCGATCGGCTCTCGACCCAGGCATCCGAAATCGTCTCGGTGAAGTCACGCTTGAACGGGACCCCGATATCGAAGAGCGCGGCTTCACCGAGTCGCACCCACCGTTCGGTGGAGGGACGTTTGAATGTGGGTGAGATGAACGCTATGAGCGACGGGATGCCTGCCAGAGCAGCTGAAACAGCCGCGGCGGCGGCGGAGAGCCAGGAGAGAAACGCGCGACGTGAGGTCCGAACATTGTCCGGGCTGCCTGAACCCATGGATCGCCTAGCCTCGCGGTATTATTCGACGGCAAGGTGTCGTGCGAAGCTGATGCTGCCCTGAGGCGATTCTGAAAGCATGAGACGGGACGGGCGCCGGCCCGGGCTGGGACCGTGCGGGTGACGTGCACGGAACGGCCAGAGAGCGCTGGCGCTTTACAGAACCAGTGTATCCGCGCTATAATCGGGCCCTCTCGATCTGAGTCGATCACCCGTTCCGGAGCTACCCAATGCCATCCGATGTGGTGAGACCTGCGACCCTCGGCAGGCGCGTGAGCCAAGTCGGCTTTCTGTGCGGCGCCATCGTCCTTGGAGCCGTCTCCACGACGTTCGCCCACGACTTCTGGATTATCCCGGATCTCTTTGCGGTGCCTGGCGACGCTACCATCCACGTGAGCGGGCGCTCGGGGACACGATTCCCCAACGGGAGCGCGGTGGAACCCGCGCGCGTCTCGGACGCACGCGTGATCGGTGCCAGCACCGAGATGAAGATCACGGAGATGGCGGTCGAGGGGACGTCACTCCGCCTGCACCAGAAGCCAACGTCGCCGGGTCAATACCTCATTGCCGTGGCGCTCACACCGCGCACGACGCGCGCGACACCAGCCGGTCTGCTGCGCTTCCTCCGACTGGAAGGTGGAGCGTCCGAGGCTGCGCGCCTGGAGAAGGCGAACGCGTTCGCGGGCCAGGACAGCATCTCCTATACGTCGGGATCGTTCGCGTTCAGCATCGTCCAGTTCGGAAGCGGCGGGCCCAGGGCTTTCTCGACATCGGCCGGTTTCCCGCTCGAGTTCGTTCCAGTAAACGATCCCGCGCACGTACACCTGGGAGATACGCTGCACGTAAAGATCGTCGGCGCGGGGAAGCCGGTGCCTGATGTCGGCGTCTTCGCCGGCCCCGCCGCAGACAGCGGTGCAACGTCTCCCGATCTGACACTTACTGCCGACGCCAATGGCGTCGTTCACGTGCCGCTCAGCAAGGAGGGTGCCTGGAACCTGAGGGCGGCGTTCGTCTACCGCCGGCCCGGCGCCGCGCCCAACGAATGGGACGTCGCGCGCTCGACCTATGTGTTCGGGGTCAGCTCGCGACACTGAGGCCTCCAGATTGAGCGGCCTCGCATAACAACCGTGTTATGGGGGCCTGACTTGCGCGTGAGGAGTGACAGGATCGTTCCACCCAGCAACCGCATGTCGATCGAATGTCGGTCGCCCCGCCTGGTGGATCATCGACTGCGCCACGCACTATCTGCAGCCGGAGAGGGGCTGTCGTTCTGTCGGGCAGGCCCTCACGGTCATCGGCCCGTGGAGCTGCCGCTTGTCTCGCGCGCTGCGGCCCTCCGCTCCGCGCCGTCGATCTCGCAATCCGGTGACCAGTAGCCGCAGTCGGCGAGCGCGCGCCGTATCGCGCGCCCCGACAGTACGGTCTCGTCGTGCCGGACCGTAACGATGCGTGACACGGGGTCCACTGATACGCACTCGATGCCGGGATAGCCCTCGAGCTGACGTTTGAGGCCGAGCTCCGTACCCTCGAACGAGAGGTTCTCGACCCGGAATGTGGAGATCTGCATGCATCCTCCTTGGCCGCGGACGTACGAGCCTGCAGTAGTTCGCCGTCACCGTCGATGGTGCCTTCACAGGATCGCGCGCCTTGCTGAGGGTGCACTGAGGATGCAGTGAAAGGCTGCGTGGCCCGCCGCGATGGTCCCAATTGGCGCGGCTTCGTTGTTGGATCATGTCGGGAATCCAGAACTGGAGCCACGTTGAGCATGGAGGCGCCGGGTCGCGCTGCGCCCTCGCTCAGTTGGTCCTCAGCCACGGCTCACGAAGGCATCCCACTTGTGTGTGCGGACCTCCACTTGCCGCAAGCCCGCGAATGCAACTGTGGCACTCAACCGTCGACGCCCCTCGCACTCCAAACCGGGTGAGCGCGGGCGAGTGGGTCACGCTCACGGTGGGGACCTGGCCGATCGAGCCGGGACAGGACGTGTGGATCACGGTTGGAGTCCGCCGGCGGTCGGGGGAGACGGTGGAGTCGCGAATGCAGGCAGCGTGGCAGCGCAACAGCGGAGTGAACAGCTATTGGCGTGCCGAGATCGGTCCGTTTGCAGACGGAGAGGTGGTGCACTACACCATTCACGGTCGGAGCGCCGCGCACTACGTGGAGACTGCGGCGCCACCATTCGAGGTGGGCCCGAAGCTCAACGTGGCGCTGCTCTGGCACCAGCACCAGCCACTCTATCGCGACCTTGGCCACGCCAACCCACGCGGCAGCTACACGCAGCCATGGGTTCGGCTGCATGCCATCCGGGACTACTACGCCATGGCGCACCTGCTGCTGGAGCACCCGACGCTGCACCTGACGATCAACCTGACGCCGGTGCTTCTATCGCAGATACTCGACTACACGGAACAGGGCGCAACGGACCGCGCGCTCGAGCTCACGCTCACGCCAGCTGAACGCCTGACGCCTGACGAACGCGCGGACGTTCTCGCGACCTTCTTTGACGCGCACTGGCACAACCAGATCTTCCCCCATCCACGGTACAAGGAGCTCTTCACGCAGCGGCGCGACGGCCAGCCGTTCACGTCGCAGGATGTGCGCGACCTGCAGATGTGGTTCAACCTGGCCTGGTTTGCGAAAGAGTTCCGGGACGGTGCGGTGCAGCTGGCGACTGGCGAGTCGACGACCGTTAGCCACTTCGTGGCCCAGGGGCGCGGATACACCACCGCCGACGTCGACGCAATGCTGGAGGAGCAGATGAAGATCCTGCGGGCCGTCATCCCGTTGCATCGGCAGCTGCAGGAGCGGGGGCAGCTCGAGATATCAACGACGCCCTTCTATCATCCGATCCTGCCGCTGCTCGTCGATACCGACGGCGCTTCCGTCGATCGGCCTGGGCAGAGCGTCCCGACACCACGATTCGCGCATCCGGAAGACGCGGCTGCGCAGGTAGCCCTCGCCGTGGCTCAGTACGAGCGGCTCCTCGGCCGGCCGCCGCACGGCATGTGGCCGGCCGAAGGCGCTGTGAGCCAACTCGTGCTTCCGCTGTTCGCGCGCAGCGGCATCCGCTGGATTGCTACGGACCGCGGTGTCCTCGCACGATCCGGGCGCTGGGGCTACGACGCCGACGATCCCGACGTGCTTTGCCAGCCTTACCGCGCTGAGCAGGGCGATGCTCAAGTCAGCGTATTCTTCCGCGACACCTGGCTCGCCGACCACATCGGATTCCACTATCAGCTCTACGACGACTACGAAACCGCGGCGCGCGCATTCCTCGACGAGATCAAGAACCGCTTCGCCAGGCGCGTGAGCGGAGACGAGGATCGCGTGCTGACGGTTGTCCTCGATGGCGAGAACGCGTGGGGTGCATACCGGGACGATGCGCGACCGTTCCTGCACGCGCTCTACGGCCTGCTGGAGCGTGACTCGGAGTTGCGGACCGTCACGTTCGGCGAGTATCTGGACGGCAACATCAGGCGCGGACTTCGCCCTCATCCTGTCGCGGAGCACCGACGAGTCCACGAGCTGCATGCCGGCTCCTGGATCGATGAACCCGGATCGGCGCCGGGCGTGGATATGGGAACCTGGATCGGCGAAGCGGAGGAGAATCGCGCCTGGTCGCTGCTGGCGCAGGCGCGAGACGATCTCGCCCGTTCCGGGGCCTCTGCGACGATTGCGTCTGATGCTTTCCGCGCCGTCTACGCCGCCGAGGGGAGCGACTGGTTCTGGTGGTTCGGCGCGGACCATGACTCGGGCAACGACGCGGCGTTTGACGACATGTTTCGCCGCCATCTCCGCAGCGTGTATCGCGCGCGCGGAGTGGAGGCGCCTGCACCGCTTGACGCGCCCATCGTCCCACGCGTCGTGATCTGGACGTTCACCCATCCCGTCTCACGCGTTGCGCCGGGTGTCCGGTTGGCCGTACAGACCCATTGCGCCGGGACACTGACATGGCGCTTCGACGATGGCCCAGCCTGGACGGCAGCGCTCGTGCCGAGCGGCGGCGCCATGGCGGGCACGCACCGTCACGCGATCACGCTCGGCCCGCTCCCAGGCGATGCCGCCGAGCTGAAGCTCAGGTTCCGGTGCGCGGAGCCGCGCTGCGAACGCCGTGAGATCTGCTGTCGCGAAGACGAGCATGTGGTGACGATCGCGCAGGTAGTGACGATCGCGCCGGCCGATGTGTCGACCGAGACGTTGGGAGTGAACACTGCGCCAAAGGAGGCACCATGATGGACCGACTGGAACGAGGCCGAGCGGCGCTGTCCGCCGGCGTCGCGATTCTGGCCACGGGACCTGGCGCGGCCTGCAGCAGCCCGCCCGGATCCGCTTCGCCCCCGCAACCACCCGTGATGTTGCACACCGTGACACCGGCGAGCGAGGCCTTCCGCACCGCAGCGCAGATCGCTGTGCCAGCACTCGCTTTCGTACAGGTAGAAGCGCTGCCAGTGACCGTGCAGGGAAACGTATCTCTCGCGCCGGAGATCTTCGGCGAGCCGCCCGGAGTCCCGCGCGTGGGGAGCGGGTCGGGGTTCGTGCTCTCGCGCGACGGATACGTTCTCACCAACAACCACGTGGTCGAGGACGCTGTTGCGGTCACCGTTGTGCTCAGCGACAACCGACAGTTCGAGGCGTCGGTGATAGGGCGCGACCCTGATACGGACCTCGCCGGGCTCAAGGTGAAAGCAGACGGCCTGATCCCGGCCACGCTCGGCGAGTCCGACTCAGTGACAGTTGGCGACTGGGTACTTGCGATGGGCTACCCGTTAGGCCTGTCGCTTACGGTGACCGCCGGCATTGTGAGTGGCACGGGCCGTAGTCCGGGAATGACTGGCGCGGAGCGACCAGGCACGGCGCCAATCGAGAACTTTATTCAGACCGATGCGGCCATCAATCCCGGGAACAGCGGTGGCCCCCTCGTGGATCTCGCCGGCAGGGTGGTTGGCGTAAACAGCATGCTCGCCAGGCCCGACCGGCTACTACAGCAGCTACGGCTTCGCCATCCCGATCGATCTGGCCCGCCGCGTAGCCGACAACCTGATCAGGTCCGGCGAAGTCAGACGGCCGCGGCTGGGTGTACGTCTGTCGGATGTCAACCCGGCCGATGCCGATGTCTACCGTCTGCCGGAGGTCTCGGGCGCGGAAGTGGTGGGAATCGATCCGCAGGCCCCGCCGCCGAGGCGGGTGTGCGCCTGGGCGACGTCGTCGTGGGCATGGACTCGGTTACCGTGCGCAACACGGGCGTCCTGCAGTCGCTGGTTGCCCGGCACGCGCCGGGGGACCGCGTGCGCCTCGATCTGGTGCGCTATGGCAAACGAATCTCCGCGATCGTGACGTTCGGCCGGTTCCCGAACACCGTGACGAAGACCGACCCGATCCCTCGCCACCAGGGTGAGCTGGGCCTCGGCTTTGATGTTGCCGGGACCGAGCGGGGCGTGTTCGTATCGGCCGTGTCGCGGTACAGCGCCCCGGCCCCCGCCGGCGTACGACCCGAGCAGCGCTTGCTCGCGGTGAACAGCCGTCGTATACCGGACGCGGCGTTCACCACGGCGGTGCGCCAGGCGGTGCCACCGGACAAGGCGTTCTCCCAGCGGGTGCTCGACCCGGCGCTGGGCGAAACGATCATCGATTTTCTGCCCAGGGCAATGCACGTTCTGCGGTAGGTGCGCGGTACGCGAGTTCGCCAACTCGGGCGTCAGGGCTGCCCGTTGGCCGGGAGACTCGGCGAGCGCTACTCGCTGGCGGGAAAGCCGCCGAGGTTCCGATAGCGAAGGTGGACGTAGATGAGCAGGCTCAGGATGGCGGCGAAGAAGCACCACACCGACACCAGGGCCCGCGTGTAGAACAGATACGTGGCGATGAAGGACAGGAGCGCCAGCACACCGAACATTCTCACGAATGGGTGACTCGAGACAAAGCCGGTGAAGCACGTCGACGCGAGATAGAGCGCGATCACCGGTCCCAGATAGAAGTGTGGCGACACGTACACGATGTGTTGGTCAACGAGAGTCGCGACCACCGGACGGGTCACGATGAAGTAGAGCAGATACAGCCCCACCGCGAGGCCGGCAGCCTGAAACCAGAGCATCGCCCTCCGCCGCCACGGCGTGGTCTCCAGGAAGCGAAACGCGAACGGCACGTAGATCGGCCACAGCGTGTGCGAGAATACCGAGTAGACATAGGTCGACGCCTGATTCAGCAATGGTGCGTCACGGGTGAAGGTCAACCAGAGCACTCCTTCGACGAGCTGTTGAACACCGAAGAGAAGCGGGATCATCGCAAAAGGGAGCTCCGCGCGCTGCTTCGCCTGCCTGATGGTCCCCACGCCGACGGCAGAGAGTGTGGTGCCGGCAACGAAGCTTGCGGTGGCGGAAAAGCACATTGGGTCGATTCCTCTTCGAGGGAACGGCGACAAGTCCGGTTGCGCGGCTCCGTGCAGGCCGTGGAGAGATCCTGCGCGGACACACAATGCTTCGCGGCGACCGTCAGGCTGACGCGCCAACACCGGTCCCGAGATGGATGCAAATCAGGTTGGGCGCATTCACCGCCGCGGCTTGCCAGCCGCGACGCCGCCGCCGGTGGTCCAGCAGTTCGTCGAGGGTCGGGGGCCGCCGGTCTCGGGCGCAGCAGTAGCGGTCGGTCGCGCATCGTCCTCGAGAAGCCGTTCGTCCGCCATCTCGCATCCGTGCGAACTGTCCAACGACGTATTCCCCGAGGACGCGGTCGTTCGCAACGATCACTACCTCGGCAAGGACACCGTCATGCGTGTGCGCTGGTCATCACGATGTGCGACGCCCAGCGGGTGCTGAGGCTTTGTCAGGTACTCGCCCTCATCGTCCCTCGGGGCTCTACTCGGTCTCGGTAAGCGCGGGTGTCGACCAGCTTGAACGGTGCCGAATACCGCGGCGTTGAAGCCTCCCAGACGATGTTGCGATCCTGGCAGACGGGCGCTCAGGCGGCAGCGGGCTCGTACCCCGCGCGCACGATCGCCGACAGAACCGCCTCGCGCGTGGTGCGCGACGGGTCGTAGCGCAACGTGACCGTGCCGACGCCGAGGTGCTCCACGTGGACACTGGGAACGCGCGCCAGCGCGTCGCGAACGGCGCGCACACAGCCGCCACAATGCATGCCGGCAATCGGGATGGTGATGCGGTGCATGGTGGATCCCTCCAGAAGTTGCGGCGGAATGCTGCGCACCACCCCGCGCCATCGTCAGGCGCGGCGGCGGGCGACGGCGTTGTAGATCGGCACGAAGACGAGTCCCACATACGCGCCCCACAGGAAGCTCTCGATCACGCCGACGAGGAAGCCTCCGAGCGTGAGCCAGCGGAATCCGGGCAGCACGATTTCCAGGAACTGCTTCATGTGGAGGCCCGGCGGCGTGACGAGCCCGTAGAGCACGCACACGAGGTAGCTGATCAGCGTGAACGCGCTCAGCGCCCACGTTACGGTTCGTATGTCGAGCATGGTCATCTGACTCCGTGTCATGGGATACGCGGCGACCTTCCTGGCGCGCTCACGGCGAGCCGCCGTGTTGGTGGCGAGCGCCAGCGTCCAGGGAACCCGAGCTGCGCGCGGCCCCCGGATCGCCGCCTCCCCCGTCGGCTTCCTCACCTGAGCCGACCCGTCGGCGTCCGCCGTGACCGCCATGACCGCCATGACCGCCATGACCGAACGCATGAAGCCCGAGGAAGGCGACGAGCAGGAGAACGAAGAACCAGTTTTGGGCGAGCCACTCCACGAGATCCTCCTCGCTGACGGGCGTATCTGACGCTGCGACCGAACCGCGCCGAAGCATTGCCCCCGATTGTTGATCCATGCTGGCGCTCGGTGCTGAGCGGGACCTGAGGAGAGGATGAACGGAGCGGTGCAGATTGCCCCGAAGAGTTCATGGCGCGCTCAGCCAGCCTTCAACTGCCCCCGCCATCGTGGTATCGGGCGCAGGGTCCGCGGGCAATCCGGTCTCCAGCCGCGGCTCGATGCGCGATCGACGAGAGGTGGCCGCGATGATCAGCCAACAGCCGGGTCGCGGACCCGGCACCGTGCGGGTCAGGGGCTCTCTCCCTGCTGCGGAAGCAAAGACAGTGCACGTGGCGGGCGACTTCACTGAACGGCGTCAGCAACATGCGATGCGGCGCCGTCGTCATCGAACCTCAGAGGTCACAATCGACCTTCAGGCTGACCGGGCCTACGAGTTCCGCCATGTGCTCGACGAGCACGAGTGGGTGGCTGACCCGGCGGCGGACCGTCATACGCTCAACCCCACGGCGGTGAGAACTCCGGCGTCGTCACATGAGCGCACCGGGTCCGTCACCATGGGAGTGACGGGCATGTACCTGGCGCTCGGTTCCCTCGGGCCCGGCCCGAAGAGGGGTCTGGTGCTCCTGAGCGGTTGCCTTACGCTGATGGCGTGCGCCGGGCGCACGCTGGCACAGGAGCCGCCTCGTGGCGAGTCAACCGAGTCGCGCGTTACGGTGCACGCGCTCCTCGGGGCCTTCATTCCCACCGGCGCCAACCGGCGGGCGCACAGCGTGGGACCCTACATCGGGGCTCAGATGGGCCTCCGCGTCAGGCCATTCTTCGCGCTGGTCGGTGGAGTAGCCGTGGCGCAGACCACGGACCCGCGGCTCACCGGCGAGACCGGCGTGAGCTTGTGGCAGTACGATGTGGGCGCCGAGCTCGCCCTCGCGATCTCGGACGCGAGCGCCAAACGCTGGAAGCCTACCCCGTTCGTCGGGGCGGGAATCGGTGGACGCTCGTACGACTACTTGCAGAACTCGTTAGGACGCCACGACGCGCTGGCGGGGTATCTGTCGGCGGGCGGCGAGTTGCGGCCTGGGCTGCAACGGCGAGCGGGCGTGCGCGTCGAAGGACGTGCGTATGTATCGCACGCGGAGCGCGGCGAGGCGGGCAGCCTCCGCACTGATGTGGCTGTCGCCGCGGCGCTCACCTATCACTTCCGCTGAAAACGGCCGAGAGCAGCGAAAGAGAAACAGCCGACAGGAGGCAGCATGTACACCCGCATCGCAGTCCCGCTCGATGGATCCCCGTTCGCCGAGCAGGCGTTGGCGGCGGCGATCCCCATCGCGCGGCAGCACCGCGCAGGCCTGGAGCTCGTTCACGTGCACGAGCCAGTATGGTTCCCGCGCGACGGCGTTCCGCCGATCGATCCTGCGTTCGATCTCGATCAGCAGCGCGCCATGCGTGGATGGCTCACTGCGCGCGCCGAGCGAGTGGCAGCGGCATCTGGCCGGACTGTCGGGTCGTCGTTCATTGTCGGGGATGTGGTAGCGGCGCTCGCCGAGCACTTCACTGAGAATCGGGCCGACCTCGTCGTCATGGCAACGCACGGCCGCGGAGGGATCAGCCGGGCATGGCTCGGAAGCATCGCCGACCGGCTGGTCCGACGGATATCGGTGCCGGTCCTCCTCATTCGGCCGGCGAGGAAGCCGCCGTCAGTTTCCACCGACAAGCTCTTTCGGCACGTGCTCATCCCCCTCGACGGCTCCGAGCTCGCCGAGCAGATCGTGGATCACGCGCTGCTTTTGGCCGGGCCTGAAACCGTCTACACGCTCCTTACCGTGGTGGCGCCGCCTCCGCTCATTGAGCCTCTTCCAGACGCGGCGGTCCTGGTCAACCGGCGCAGCACCGAGGGCGAGCGAGAGAACGAGGTCGGGACACTGATCCAGCTGGCCGACCAGCATCTCGAACGCTCCGCGGCCCGACTGCGTCAGCGTGGCGCATCGGTGCGGACGCACGTCGTCGTGCACGTGCGGCCCGCCCGCGGCATCGTGGACTACGCGGCCAGTAACCGGGCCGACCTCATTGCGATCGCGACGCACGGGCGAGGCGGACTGCGCCGTGTCTTCCTCGGCAGCGTCGCGGACAAGGTCGTGCGAAGCGGCTCGACACCGATGCTGCTCGTGCGCCCCCAAGGTTCGGATACCAGCGCGAGTACGGACTGGCACGCGTCAGGTAGTGGTTGAGACACAACGGACGCGGCGGCTCGCGCTCGCGCCGTTGCGCCGGGATCCTGCTCATGGTGAAGGCTGGAGCGCCGGTGGACACGATGCGGGCGCGGCTGGCGCTCCTCTCCCCCGGCGACATCTGGCTCGACGGCGGCAACTCCTTCTTCGAGGACGCGCGGCGGTGCGAGGCCGCGATGCGGGAGCGCGGCGTGCCTGGAGGCACCGGGGTAGCGGCCCACAGTGATCATCTCTTTGGCGCTATGATCGTGACGGTCGCCGTGATCGCGTTGGCCGACGGGGGCCGCGCCACCCGATTCGTGAACGTGCTCTTCGGCGCGTGGGTGATCCCTCGCCTTGGCTGATCCTGGACCTGCGACCAACTCGCGATGGGGCGACGTGGTCGCCGGTCCCTCGTGATCCGGCTCAGCACCCCGAGAGGCACGGTGCGCAAGCGTTACGGTACCTGGCAGCGGTATATCCGATGACGCCGGCCGAGCGGGCGCGGCGAGACGCTGCGCGGGAAACCGCGTATTCCGGCCGATTTCGTCCACCCGTTCTGATTCGATTCGTCCACCCGTTCCGGTCGAAGCCGTCCACCCGTTCCGGTCGAAGCCGTCCACCGTTCCGGGCAATTCGTCCAGGGTGTCGTGGTGACGTGAGCGTCGCGTGATCCCAGCGCTTTGCCGGCACCTTTCCGTGGCCCATTCACACGGAGGGGGGCGTGGCAAGGAAGAGGGTCGCGATGCGCGGGGTAGCGGATGTCTTGCGGTTGAAGTTCGATGCGGGTCTGAGCGACCGAGCCATCGGCCAGAGCCTGGGCGTTCCCCGCATCACGGTCCGGGACTACGTGCGCCGGTTCCAGGCGAGCGGACTCGCCTGGCCGCTGGCCCCGGCGCTGGACGAGGACGCGCTGCGGCAGGCACTCTTCCGCCGCCGGGAGCTGGCCCCCAGTGCGGCCCGGCCGCTGCCCGACTGGGCCCTGCTCCACACGGGGCTGAAGCGGAAGGGCGTGACGACGCTGCAGCTGCTGTGGCAGGAGTATCGGGAGCGGGAGCCGTCGGGTTACGACTACAGCCAGTTCGCCGCCGCGTCGGCCAATCCCTGACGGACGGACCACCAGACCAGTTCATGAGCGACGGCGCGACGACCAGTGGATCGCGGCGATGCGCCAGCCCTGTGCCGTCTTCACCATGACCATGAGCTCCGCGCTGGACGACGATCCTGGCTGGCTCCCGGATTCCGCCACCGGGGTGCTCGTCGAGGCGGCCCAGGCCACGTCGCCCCGGATCGTCACGCGAATCGGACTGCGCTGCGCCGGCCGGCTCTGCGCCGCTCTCATGTCGGCGGGCAGGTGATGCGCGCGGTACTCGGCGCGCGTTTCGATGCCGCCGCTCTCGAGAATGAGCGCGTCGTCCGACAGCAGCGCGAGCGCCGCCGCACTGTCGCCCGCCGCGAGCGCGGCATGATACCGGATCACGACCTGGGCCACGGCCGCCGAATCGGCCATCGCTCCATGTCCTTCGTGCTGAGCGTAGGCGCGTGGCGCGGCGGCCACGACTGCCGCGACGACCGCGGCCACTGCTCCGAGCTTGTGCATGACAGACTCCTCCGTTGGGAATAGGGACAGGGTGCGTTGGTGCTTCAGCCGGACACGAGCGGGGGCGCCGTTCCGGTCAGGATGGCCGTCAGGACGAGCGCGGCCATAACGAGCGCCGCGTCGAGCGCCGTCGACCAGCGAAGGCGTGACGCCGACGCGCCGGCGTCCAGCGACGGCGGGACCACGCGCCAGTGGTACGCGCCGAGCGCCGCCACCGCCGCCACCGGGACCAGCTTTCTGATGAGGGCCAGACCATACGGAGTCGAAATCAGCGCGGAG
>JABWBJ010000340.1 GCA_013360595.1 Gemmatimonadaceae bacterium
TCCACGCGCTGGTCCCAGCACACGGTCTGGATCCCGGCGACGTTGCGGTCCGCCGGCACGTCCAGCGTGCGCACCGCGCGCCCGTCCGGCGTGAGGATCCGCACCTTGAGATCCGGGATCGGGCGCTTCAGGTGGAACTGGATCACCGCGTCCGTCGGCGGGTTCTCGCCCGCGAAGTACTGGTGGCCCCAGAATTCGTCGTTCAGGTCGTCCTTGGACTTCCACTGCAGCGCCGTGGGAACGCTGAAGAGCCGTGCCTCGCCCGAGGCCGCCTGCGCCGCCGCGTACTCCTGGATGGGCCCGAGATGGTCGAGGATCCAGAGCGCCCGGCCGTGCGTGGCGACGATCATCGCATTGTCCCGCGGGTGCAGCGTGATCTCGTCCACGCGCACCGTGGGGAAGTTCCGTCCCTTCAGCCGCTGCCAGCTGGCGCCCCGGTCGAGCGTGAGGAAAATCCCCGTCTCCGTGCCGATGTACAGCACGTTCGGGTTCCGGTGATCCTCGGTCAGCGTCCGCACGTTCTCGCCGCGCAGGTTGCCGACGATCGAACGCCACGTCGCGCCGAAGTCCGTCGTCATCCAGATGTATGGCGCGTAGTCGTTGAGCAGGTGGTTGTCGACCGTGACATACGCCGTGCCGGCGGCGTAGCGCGACGGCACCACTTCCGACGTGTACCCCTGCCGCGGGTACCCGGGGATGTTCGCCGTCACGTTCTGCCAGCTCGCCCCGCCGTTCCGCGTCACGCTGACCACGCCGTCGTCCGTCCCGGTCCAGATCACCCCCGCCTGCGCCGGCGACTCCGCCAGCGAGACGATCGTGCCCCAGGTCGAGATGCCGTCGTTCGTCGCGATCCGGATGTCGCTGCCGCGGACGCCCATCGTCACGATGGTGTCGCGGTTCGCGTTGAGCGTCAGGTCCGGGCTGATCGCGGTCCAGGAATCACCGCGATCGGTGGACCGGAAGACCTTGTTGGCCGCCACCAGGAGCGTTCCCGGGTCGTGCGGCGAGTGGATCATCGGCGAGTCCCAGAAGAACCGGTACGTGTCGCCCGCGGTGTAGTTGGTCACGTTCTGCGGCGAGGGGCGGATGCTCTTCGACTCACCCGTGATACGGTCGCGGCGCACCATGTTCCCGCCCTGCGACTCCGTGTAGACGATGCGGGATTCGCGCAGGTCGGGGATGGCCACGAAGCCGTCGCCGCCCTGGATCTGGTGCCACTCCGAGGTCAGGATGCCGCGGCTGCGGCGCGTGGCGCTCGGGCCGCACCAGTTGTAGTTGTCCTGCATGCCGCCGCACACGTTGTACGGCACCTCCATGTCGTAGCCGACGTGGTAGAAGAGTCCGACCGGCAGGTTGGGCAGGAACGTCCACGTCCTGCTCATGTCGTACGAGACGGCGAGGCCGCCGTCGTTGCCGATGAGGACGTGGTCGGAGTTCGCCGGGTTGATCCAGATCGCGTGGACGTCATCATGCGTGACCAGCGCCGCGTCCTGTTCGAACGTTCGCCCGCCGTCGATCGTCATCCACAGACCCACGCCGCCGAGGTATACGCGATCGGGGCTGTTGGGATCGACGCGCACCTGGCTGAAGTACATCGGGCGCGGGTTCCCCGCGTTCACGAAGCGCCAGGTGTTGCCGCCGTCTTCCGATCGCCAGAGCCCCGTCGTCGGTGACGCCTGCGGCGCGCCGCCGGCGCGCCCACCACGGCCGGGGGCGGCTTCCGCGCCCTCTGCCGGCGGCGCAAACCCCCGGCCGCCTGCCGACGGCCCTTCGATCAGGGCGTACACGAAGTTGCCGCTGCGCCGGAACACATCGATCGCGATGCGCCCCAGCGGCCCATCGGGCAGGCCGTTTCCGGTGAGCCGCGCCCAGGTCTCGCCACCGTCGGTCGACCGCCAGATGCCGCTGCCCGGGCCGCCGCCGTTCATGCAGCAGGCGTTCCGCACGCGCTGGTACGTCGAGGCAAACAGGATCTGCGGGTTGGTCGGCGACATGACGAGGTCGTTGGCCCCCGTCCACTCGTCGACCCGCAGGACGTGCTTCCAGGTGCGGCCGCCGTCCGTCGTCTTGAAGACGCCCCGCTCGCCGCCCGGGCCGAAGAGCGGACCGGTCGCGGCCACCAGGACCACGTCGTTGTTGCCCGGATCGATGACGATCCGGTTGATGTGCTTCGAATCCCGAAGCCCCATCAGCTGGTACGTCTGGCCGCCGTTCGTCGACTTGTACACCCCGCCGCCCCACGACGTCGACTGGCGGTTGTTCGACTCGCCGGCGCCCACCCAGACGAGGTCCGGATTCGTCTGCGAGACGGTGACGTCACCGATCGAGATGAGCCCCTCGTCCTGGAACTGGGGGATGAACGTCGCGCCGTTGTTGGTGGTCTTCCAGACGCCGCCGTGCGCCGTGCCCACGTAGTAGATGGCCGGGTTCGCCTCGTACACCGCGAGGTCGGCGATCCGGCCCGACATGATCGCGGGTCCGATCGATCGGAAGTGCAGTGACTTGAACTGCTCGGCCACCGGCATGCCGGCGCCTTGCGCGGGCAGCGAGTGAGCGGCGAACGCCAGGGCGACTGGCGCGCCGGCGAGGTATCGCAGGTGCCTGAACACTGAGCCTCCTGAACGAGGAGCGGGGAAGGGGACGACGGTGCGGCCGTTTCCGCTGTTACGCGCCAGATTCTAACCCCGCTGTCGTGCTCGTCGCGAGATTCCGGTGCCAACCTGCCATCGAGGCCGTCCCGCAGACCGTTCTTGCCCACTCCCCACCCCCCGCCCCCAACCCCCACCCGCCGTTGTACTCCACCTGCCTCTTCTGCAACACGTCACTCGGCACGAACGAGTCGATCGAATCCTTCCCGGTCGGCCGGCGGCTCGCCTTCGACCAGCGCCGGGGGCGGCTCTGGATCGTCTGCCGGAAGTGCGAGAAGTGGAACCTGACCCCGCTCGAGGAGCGCTGGGAGGCGATCGAGGAGTGCGAGCGCCTGTTTCGCGACACCCGTAAGCGTGTCTCGACCGACGAGATCGGCCTGGCGCGGCTGGCCGAGGGGCTTGACCTGGTCCGTATCGGGGAGCCTCAGCGCCCCGAGTTCGCGGCCTGGCGGTATGGCGACCAGTTTGGCCGGCGGCGGCGCAACGCACTCGTCAAGAGCGGCGCGGGCATCACCGTCGCGGCAGGCGCAACGGTCCTGATGGTGGCCAACATGGTGAATCCGCTGACCGGGGCGCTGGGGCTCGTCGCGCCCTGGCTGGTGAACGCCCTCAGCCTTCAGGACCTTCTGGTCAGCGGCCTGAAACGTCGCCGTGCGGTCGCCAGGGTCGGGCCACGGACCGCCACCGTGGTGGTGCGCGGAGCCTTCGTCGAAGCGGCCCGCCT
>JABWBJ010000014.1 GCA_013360595.1 Gemmatimonadaceae bacterium
CTGACCGCCGGACACGGCCTCCCGAACGCGCCGGTCGAGGACCATCGCCGGCGTGAAGCCGCGGAGCTGGACGTGGCGCGCCGCGGCCTCGAACAGGGCGCGCTCCGGCACCAGGCCCACGATCTCGCTCCAGGTCGGCGACACGCCGTGGGCCTGGGCCTCCATGCGGACCATCTCGTAGGCGCGGTGCAGCGGCGTGCCGTCGAGATCGACGAGGTTCATGGAGACCTGGGCCTGGTCGTCCACTTCGAGCGCCAGGCCTTTCACGTGCCGGAGCCCGCCTGACGAGTGGCGCACGGCCCTCGCGACCTCGCGAGCCACCGGCATGTTGCTGGCCGGGCCCAGATAGACGTTGAAGGCGACGAGGAAGGGGCGGGCGCCGACGGCGGTCGCGCCCGCGGTCGGGTGGACGCGCGGTTCGCCGAAGTCGGGGAGGCGCGCCGGGTTCGTCCTGATCTCGTCCCGCAGGCCCTCGAACTCGCCGCGGCGCACATCGGCCAGGTTGACCCGGTCGGGCCGGGTCGCCGCCCGCTCGTAGAGGTAGATGGGGATCCGCAGTTCCCGCGCGGCCCGTTCGCCTAACGTTCGTGCCAGGAGGATGCAGTCCTCCATCGTCGTGCCTTCGAGCGGAATGAAGGGGACGACGTCGGTGGCGCCGATACGCGGGTGTTCGCCCTGGTGCCGCGTCAGGTCGATGCGGCCGGTGGCCTCGCGCATCCCGGCGAAGGCGGCATCCACGGCGCGTTCCACCGGGGCGACGAAGGTGATGACCGTCCGGTGGTGGGAGGGATCGGAGGAGACGTCGAGGACCGCCACGCCCTCAACGGCGGCGATGGCGGCACGAATCGCGTCGATAACGGCCGGGTCCCGGCCCTCGGAGTAGTTTGGAACGCATTCGACCAGGCGCACGGAGAGAGCAGTTGAGTGTTGGGAGTTGAGACAGACGCGAGGTGAAACTTACGCCCGGATGTCCGCGGCCCGCCTGTCCGTCTGACCGTCTGCCGCCTTCCTTCCGCACCTCCCACCCTCTCCAGCCTTCTACTGAAGACTCCGCAACAGCCATTCGTGCAGCACGCCATTGCTGGCGACGACCGGCGTGTGCGCCGGCGCGATGTCGTGGCCGGTGAAGTCGGTCACCCGTCCTCCGGCCTCGCGCACCAGCAGGATTCCCGCCGCGATGTCCCAGGGGGCGAGGCGGGACTCCCAGAACCCGTCGAATTGCCCGCTGGCGACCCACGCCAGGTCCAGCGCCGCGCTCCCCGCCCGACGAATCCCCGCCTGCGCCCGCGTGATCCGCTCGAACTGCCCCAGGTACCGCTCGACGAACTCGAGCTGCTTGAACGGGAATCCGGTCCCGATCAGCGCTCGCCGCGGCGTGTCGACGCCCGAAACGCGGATCCGGGCGCCATCGCGCCAGGCGCCGCCCCCACGCGTCGCCGTGTACAGCTCTCCGCCCGGGATGTTCAGGACCACGGCGGCGGCAATCTCGCCGTCCGTCAGGGCGGCGATGGAGACGGCATAGGCCGGAAACCCGTGCAGGAAGTTGGTCGTGCCGTCGAGCGGATCCACGACGAACACCGTCTCTCCGGCCATGGAGGCCGTCGGGGACAACTCCTCACCAACCACCGCCGCCCCGGGCACGAGGCTCGACAGCACGTCCCGAATCCGGGTTTCCGCCCCCGTGTCCACCTCGCTCACGAAGTCGGCCGCCTGCTTCTCCCGGACGTCGAGCCCCAGCCGGTCGCGCGCCTTCTCCCGGACGAACTCGGCCGCGACCCGCGCCGCTTCCACCGAGGCGTCTCTGAGCTGCGCCACCCGGGACTCCCTCAACACGCGTTGCGACGCCATTCACGCCGCCCTTAGTTTGACCGGATGCCACGCATCTTCAGCGGCATCCAGCCCTCGGGCGAACTCCACATCGGCAACTACCTCGGCGCTGTCCGGAACTGGGTTCAGCTGCAGCACGAGGTGGAATCGTTCATCTGCGTCGTCGATTATCACGCGATCACCCTGCCGTATGCTCCGGAGGACCTGCGCCGGCGCACCTTCGAGATGGGCCTCTCGCTCATGGCCGCCGGCATCGACCCCGCGAAGTGCACCCTCTTCGTGCAGTCGCGGGTGCCGGAACATACCGAGCTGGCCTGGATCTTCAACACGATCACGCCACTGGGGGAACTGGAGCGGCAGACCCAGTTCAAGGACAAGGCGTCGCGCCAGGAATCCGTGGCCGCCGGGCTGCTCAACTACCCGGTCCTCCAGGCGGCCGACATCCTGCTGTACAAGGCGGACACGGTCCCCGTGGGCGAGGATCAGGTCCAGCACCTGGAGCTCTCGCGCGAGATCGCACGCCGCTGGAATGCCCGCTTCGGCGACGGCTTCTTCCCCGAACCGCAGCCGCGCCTGACGCCCACCAGGCGCATCATGGGGCTCGATGGCCAGGCCAAGATGTCCAAGTCGCTCGGCAATACCGTCGGCCTGCTCGAGAAACCCGACGACATGTGGGCCAAGCTGCGCCCCGCCGTCACCGACCCGGCCCGCGTGCGTCGCGAGGACCCGGGGAACCCGGAGATCTGCAACATCTACCACCTGCACAAGGCCTTTTCGCCGCCGGCGACGGTCGACGAGGTGGCCACGAAGTGCCGCACGGCGGGATGGGGGTGCATCGACTGCAAGAAGGTGCTGTTCGAGAACCTGAACGCCGAGCTGACGCCGATCCGGGCGCGCGCCGAGGCCCTGCAGGCTGATCCGAGGCTCGTCACGGACGCGCTCGATGCCGGTGCCGCGCACGCCGGAACGATCGCGAAGGGGACGATGGCGGAGGTCCGGCAGCGCATGGGCCTGCGATGAGCGTCCAGCGTGGGGCCTCGCTCCGCGCCGGCGTATCCAGCCGGCGCAGCCAGCCGCGGCGTCGCCCGGCGTCAGGGATCCGACTCGCGCCACACGGACTCGCCCGGTGACATCCGTTCCACTCAGGTGGGTTCTGGTCGACCTCGCCGCCACCTCGAAGAACTGGGCCCTGAAGCCGGACGGCGAGGAGTTGATCCGGCGCGCGACGCCCCCGGGGTGGCGAGTGCACTTCGCCCGGACACCGGCGGTCTCCGACGGCGACGGCGGCACCGCGCCACATCCGGACGTCCTCGAGGCCATGCGCGACGCCGAGGTCTACTTCGGCTTCGGGCTTCCTCGCCCGCTCTTCCAGGCGGCGACGAAGCTCAGGTGGGTCCACTCCGCCTCGGCCGGCGTGGCGAGCCTCCTGTACCCGGAGATGATGGCCAGCGACGTCGTCATCACCAACTCGGCCGTGATCATGGGGGATCCGATCGCCGAGCAGGCGCTGGCGGGGATCATGTACTTCGTGCGGAACCTGGACGTTGCGGTGGACCAGCAGCGCCGGAAGGAGTGGAACAAGGCCCCCTTCGTCGAGGACAGTTCGCTGGCCCGGGAACTGTCGGAGTGCCGCGCCCTGGTGGTGGGGACGGGCGGCATTGGATCGGCGATTGCCCGGCGTCTGTCCGCGCTGGGGTGCCCCTGCGTGGGGCTGCGCCGCCGGCCGGACGAGACGGTCCCCGAGGGCTTTCAGCGGGTCGCCGGCCTCGAGGCGATCGACCGGGAGATTCCGGGCGCGGACATCGTGGTGCTGGCCACGCCGCTGACGCCCCTCACGCGGGGAGTGCTGTCGGCGTCACGGATCGATTGCCTCAAGCCCGGGGCGATCGTCGTGAACATGGCCCGCGGCGCCCTGCTGGACGAGGATGCGCTGGCGCGGGCGTTGGCAGCGGGCCGGATCCGCGGCGCCGTTCTGGACGTCTTCGAGAAGGAGCCATTGCCCGACACCAGTCCGCTCTGGGCCCTGCGCAACGTGCTGGTCACGCCGCACGTCTCCGCGGTGTCGCCCAGGCTGTTCTGGACCCGCGAACTGGAACTGTTCCTCGACAACTGGGCGCGGTATCGTGCAGGGTTGCCGCTCCGGAACCTGGTGGACAAGTCGGCCGGCTACTGATCGGTCCTTCCCTCACTCATCACTCCTGGCGCGCTCATGGAGAAGATCATCAAGGCAGCGATCGACCGCGGGGCCTCGGACCTGCACATCAAGGCGGGGGACGTCTTCCGCGCGCGGATCGACGGCAAGCTCGTGGCCATGACCAAGCAGGCGCTCTCCCCGGAGCAGACCCGGGCCATCGCGCTGCGTCTCATCTCCAACGAGAAGGTCCGGGAGAAGATCGATCAGATCACCGACTACGACTGCTCGTGGGGCGCCCCCGGGATCGGCCGGTTCCGGGTCAACATCCTGCGCCAGCGGTCGAGCTTCATGATCGTGATGCGGGTGATCCCGTTCAAGGTCCCCGGCGTCGGCGACCTCGGGCTGCCTAACGTCCTGGACCGGATCGCGGAGGCCGAGCGCGGGATGGTGCTGGTCACCGGCGTCACGGGTTCGGGCAAGTCGAGCACCCTGGCGGCCATGATCCGCCACATCAACGAGAACATGGAGAAGCACATCGTCACGCTGGAGGAGCCGATCGAGTTCCTCCACCGCGACGTGCGGTCCTCGGTGACGCAACGCGAGGTCGGCGTCGACACCGAGACCTTCCGCCAGGGGCTCCGCGCCGCGCTGCGGCAGGACCCCGACGTCATCGTGCTCGGCGAGCTGCGCGACTCCGAGACGATCGACACGGCCATGAAGGCCGCCGAAACCGGCCACCTGCTCCTGTCCACCCTCCACACGCCCGACGCCCAGTCCACCATCATGCGGATGATCTCCATGTTCCCCCCCGAGGAGCATGACGGCGTCCGCCTCCGGCTGGCGGAGGCGCTGCACGCCGTGGTTTCCCAGCGGCTGCTGCCCCGCATGGACGGCAAGGGGCGCGTGGCCGCCTGCGAAGTCATGATCGTGACCTCCACCATCCGCGATCTCATCCTGCAGCAGCGGATCAGCGAGATCCGCGACTTCATCGCCGAGGGCCGCGAGCAGTACGGCATGCAGACGTTCGACCAGCATCTGGCCGACCTCGTCACCCAGGGGGTCGTGGCCTTCGACATCGCGCTGGCGGCGTCGACGCAGCCGGCGGACTTCGAGCTCAGGATGAACATGTTTCGCGAGGGGTCCGGCGCCGGGGGCGGCGCCTACATGGGCGTCACCGGCGGGAGGGGTTGATCCCGATGACCGTGCGCCTCGAGGGTGTGCTGGGACCGCTGGTGACGCCGTTCCTGGCCGACGAATCGCTGGACGTGCCGTCGTTCGTGTCCAACATCCGCGCTCACCTGTCAGCCGGGTTGTCGGGCGTGCTGGTCGCCGGCTCGACCGGTGAGGCAGCCCTCCTGGACGAGGACGAACGGCGCACGCTCGTGGCGGCGGCCCGCGGCGTCGTGCCGCGCGACCGCATCCTGCTGGCCGGGACCGGCGCCGAATCGACGCGCCAGTGCGTCGCGCGCTGCCGGGAGGCGGCGGCCGAGGGGGCGGATGCGGTGCTGGTGGTCCCGCCGCATTACTACTCGAACGCCATGTCGCCGAAGGCGGTCGAGGCGCACTTCCGGCGGGTCGCCGACGAAAGCCCCATCCCGGTCCTGCTGTACAACATTCCGAAGTACATGCACTACCGGATCGAGCCCGAGCTGGTCGCCACCCTCGCCAGGCACCCGAACATCGTGGGCATGAAGGACTCGAGCGGCGACATGGCCAACTTCCCGCGCTACGTCGAATCGCAGTCGGAATCGTTCAGCGTCCTTACCGGACACGGCGGCACGTTCGCGACCGCGCTCCGGCACGGCGCCCGCGGCGGGATCCTGGCGGTGGCCCTGTTCGCCGCGGACCTTGCCGTGGAAGTCTGGAACGCGCATCGCGAGGGGCGCTCGGCAGGCGCCGACGCCGCACAGACACCGCTGGTCCCGATGGCGGCCGAAATCGTGGCCCGCATGGGGGTCCCCGGCGTCAAGGCGGCCATGGACCGCGTGGGGCTCCGGGGCGGCCACGTGCGGCTGCCGCTGCTGCCGGCGCCGCCGGAGGATCTGTCGAAGATCGATGAACTGGTCGGCGAGGTCGTGAATCGCGAATCGTGAATTGTGAATCGTCATGGTGACTCGTGACTCGGCACGGGGTCGCACGGTCCTGCCGAGTCACGAATCACGCATCACGATTCACGACGGCACGCCCGTCACCGCCTGAATCCCGGGCCGTCCCCGGCCCGTAGTGCATCCCGTGCTGACCCTCGCCTTCCTGGCCGTCTGCCTGGTCTCGATCGTTCTGGTGCCGCTTGGCGTGCCCGGAACGTTCATCATGGTCGCGGCGGCACTGGCGGCTGACTACTTCGCCTCGGCGGGGATCGGCTGGCTCGCGATCGGGACCTCGCTCATCCTCGCCGTGATCGCCGAGGTGCTGGAATGGACCCTTTCGGCGCGCTTCGCGGAGAAGTACGGCGGCTCGAAGCGGGCCGCCTGGGGGGCGCTCATCGGCGGATTCGTCGGCGCCTTTGCCGGGGTGCCGGTCCCCGTGATCGGTTCGATGATCGGCGCCTTCGCCGGGGCCTTTCTGGGCGCTCTGATCGGCGAGTACAGCCAGCGCGAGTCGGACGCGACTTCGGCCACGCGCGTCGCGACCGGGGCCCTCATCGGGAAGGCGGCCGCCACGGCCATCAAGCTGGCGATCGCGTTCACGATCGCGACGCTGCTGACGTTCGCGCTGATCCGCGGCTGAGGCCCGCCGCAGGCCCGAGGCCCTGATCCGATGTCCGATTCCTGATCTCCTACTTCCTGTTTCCCGTCCTCCTTCTAGAATTCATCAACGCCCCGCCCTCGCCGGACCGGGGCGGATTTTTTTGCCCGCCGTTTCCCCTGGCCACCGGATCCCGATGTTCGACTCAACCACGCGGACGGTCGTCGTCGTCGGCGCCCAGTGGGGCGACGAAGGGAAGGGCAAACTGGTCGACGTGCTCGCCGAGCGGGCCGACTGGGTGGTGCGCTACCAGGGGGGCGCCAACGCCGGCCACACCGTGGATATCGGGCACCGCTCGTTCGTCCTGCACCAGATCCCGAGCGGCATCCTCCATCAGGGCGTTCGTTGCGCCATCGGCAACGGCGTGGTGCTCGATCCGGAAACACTCTTTGCCGAGATGGATGAGCTGGTCCGGGACGGCGTCGACGTCGAGGGGCGGCTTTATGTGAGCGACCGGGCGCACCTGGTGCTGCCCTATCACAAGCTCGTCGATGGCGAGAGCGCGGCCAGCAAGGCGATCGGGACCACCGGGCGCGGCATCGGGCCCGCGTACGAGGACAAGGTGGGGCGGCGCGGAGTGCGGGTCACCGACCTGCGGCACACCGAGCGCCTCCGGCAGCTCGTGGAGCTCGGCGTCGCTCACGCCAACGCCCAGTTGCAGCGGTTCGGTTCGCCGCGCCGCGCCGAGGTCGAGGAGACGATGAACCGGCTGGCGGCGATCGCCCCCCGGCTGCTCGCCCTCGCGGACGACGTGGGGCTCGTCATCCATGACGCGCGACGCTCCGGCGCGGCCGTGCTGCTGGAAGGCGCGCAGGGGTCGCTGCTGGACGTGGATCACGGGACGTATCCGTACGTGACGTCGAGCAACACGACGGTGGGCGGCGCGTTCGTGGGGGCCGGCCTCGCGCCGAACGGCACGCACGCGGCGCTGGGCGTGGTGAAGGCGTACACGACGCGCGTCGGCAACGGGCCGCTGCCGACCGAGTTCGACGAGGAGCTGGGCACGCGCGTCCGGATGCTCGGGAACGAGTTCGGCGCCACGACCGGGCGCCCGCGGCGGTGCGGCTGGTTCGACGCCGTCGTCGTCCGGTACGCCGTCCGCGTGAACGGGCTGACCCACCTCGCCGTCACCAAGCTGGACGTGCTCGACACGCTGGAGCGGATCGGCCTCTGCACCGGGTACCGTGTGCACGGCGATCACGTGAAGGAGTTCCCGGCGGACATCGCGGCGCTGGACGACGTGACGCCGGAGTACGAGTGGTTCGACGGGTGGCGCACCTCCACGGCCGCCGCGCGCCGCCTGGCGGATCTCCCCGGCACCGCCCGGCGCTACCTCGACCGGATCCAGACGCTGGTGGAGGCGCCGATCCGGCACGTGAGCGTGGGGACGCGCCGCGACCAGATCATCGAGACCTGAGATGGGCGAGGGCGGGGAGACACCGCGCGTCGACGTCGTGGTGGTCGGGGCCGGACCCTGCGGGCTGGCCGCCGCGATCTCGCTGCAGCGCGCCGGGTTCGCCGTGCGCGTCTTCGATCGTGAGTGCGTCGTCAGCAGCATCACGCAGTACCCCACGTACGCCACGTTCTTCTCCACCGCCGAGCGTCTGGCGTTAGGCGGTCTGCCGTTCGTGGTGCCGGTGGCGAAGCCGTCGCGGCGGGACGCGCTGGCCTACTACCGGGCGGCGGTGTCGCACTTCGGGCTCGACGTCCGCCAGTACGAGACGGTCGAGGCCATCGATGGCGCCTCGGGTGCGTTCGCCGTGCGTACGCGCGATCGCCACGGCGCCGCCGCCACGACCCTCGCCCGCGCCGTCGTGGTCGCCACCGGGTACTGGGGGACGCCCAACCGGCTGAACGTGTCCGGCGAAGACCTGCCGCACGTGACCCATGCCTTTCGCGAGGGGCACCATGCGTTCCTGCAGGACGTGGTCGTGGTCGGCGGCGGGAACTCCGCGGCCGAGGCGGCGCTCGAGCTGTGGCGGGCGGGGGCGCGGGTCACGCTCACCCACTTCGGGCCGACCTTCGACAAGAAGATCAAGCCGTGGATCCTCCCCGACCTGGAGAACCGGATCGCGGAAGGGAGCATTGCCGTCCGGTGGAACTGCCGCGTGGCGGCGATCGAACCGTCGGCGGTCCTGCTCCGCGGGGCCCTGGGCGACGAACACCGGATCCCGGCGCAGCATGTCTACCTCCTCACCGGCTATGCGCCGAACACCGGCCTGCTGCGCGCCAGCGGCGTCACGATCGACGCCAGAACCGGGATTCCGACGCACACCCCCGAGACGCTGGAGACGAACGTGCCGGGCCTCTTCATTGCCGGCGTGGTCGTGGCGGGCCATGACGCCAACAAGGTGTTCATCGAGAACGGCCGCTACCATGGCGACCGCATCGTCGCCCGGCTCCTCGGCCAGGCGCCGCCGCCGGCTCCGGGGATCAGTCGCGACCTGGACGGCTGACGCCGTCGCCGCCTGACGGGCGCCGAGGGCAGCGAGGAGCGCCGCCGGGAGGCTAGAATTAGACGTTCCCCCCGTGACGCGCGCGCGGCCGTCTTTCGTCTCCCGCTCTTCGATCTCCATGTCCCCCGACGTCCTCGAGAAGCTCGTTTCCCTCTGCAAGCGCCGCGGTTTCATCTTCCAGTCCTCGGAGATCTATGGCGGCGCCGGTTCGGTGTGGGATTACGGGCCGTTAGGCGTCGAACTCAAGAAGAACCTCAAGGACCGCTGGTGGCACGCGATGGTCCGCGCCCGGGACGACATCGAGGGGCTGGACGCCGCGATCCTCATGCACCCGAGGGTCTGGGAGGCCAGCGGCCACGTCGCCGGGTTCACCGACCCGCTGGTCGACTGCAAGGCCTGCAAGGCCCGCTTCCGCGCCGACCAGGTGGCGCAGGCCCAGTGCCCGCGGAAGCCGAGCAGGCACCCGGGGGAGTTCGCCGACTGCCAGCTCACGGAGCCGCGCCTCTTCAACCTCATGTTCAAGACGTTCATGGGGCCGGTCGAAGACAGCGCCGCCGTCGTGTACCTGCGTCCCGAAACCGCGCAGGGGATCTACGTCAACTTCCTCAACGTCCAGCAGGCGACCCGCCAGAAGGTGCCGTTCGGCATCGCCCAGATCGGCAAGGCGTTCCGGAACGAGATCACCCCCGGGAACTTCATCTTCCGCACGCGCGAGTTCGAGCAGATGGAGATGCAGTTCTTCGTGGATCCCGGGCAGCCCTCGGGCGGGCGCACGGACATGGAGTGGTTCGAGTACTGGAAGGAGCAGCGGCTGCAGTGGCACCTGGCCCTGGGGCTCGAGCGCGACCGGCTGCAGTTCCACCAGCACACCGAGAGGGAGCTGGCCCACTATGCGCGCGCCGCGTTCGATGTCCAGTTCGACTTCGGTGGCACGCTCGGCTTCCAGGAGATCGAGGGCGTGCATCATCGCGGGGACTTCGACCTGTCGCAGCACCAGCAGTTCTCCGGCAAGCGGCTCGAGTACCTCGACCAGCCGGCGAACCGCCGCTATGTGCCGTTCGTGATCGAGACGTCGGTCGGGGCCGATCGCACGCTGCTGGCCGTGCTGGTGAACGGGTATCGCGAGGAGGCGGTCGAGGGGGAGGAGGAAGGCCGCACGGTGCTCCGCATCCTGCCGTCGCTGGCGCCGATCAAGGCCGGCGTCTTCCCGCTGGTCAAGAAGGACGGCATGCCCGAGTTCGCCGAGAAGCTGGCCGCCGACCTCCGGCCGCACTTCCCGGTCTTCCATGACGAGTCGGGCGCCATCGGACGGCGGTATCGGCGGCAGGATGAAGTGGGAACCCCCTTCTGCCTGACGGTCGACGGTCAGACGATGACCGATGGCACGGTCACGGTGCGGGATCGCGACACCCTCACGCAGGAGCGGGTGGCCGCCGACCGCGTCCGCGAGTACGTCACGCGGCGACTGTCGGCGTAATGGGGCGGCCGGTGGTCGGTGCGTCGCCGTTTGTGCGGGAGTCATCGGCGCCGATGATCCGGCCGGGGCGACAAGGGCCTTGCTCGAGCACTGTGTGGCACGGTCAAGCGGCCCGCAATCAGAGTTGCCATGATGCGCCGCAACACCTCAGCGGGCCGCTTGGCCGTGTTAACGGCACGCTACGCTCCGCCCGACGAATGGTCGCGCGGCCGATTTTTGTCCAAGCGCAAGCGCCGGGGTCAATCCGCGTGGCACGGGCTTGTAGCCCGTGCGAAGTCCCGCCGCTTGCGCGGCGGGTTCTGATTTGTACGGGCTACAAGCCCGTACCACGCGAAACGAGCACATGCCGTTGCATCGCTTGCCACGCGAAAGCGGCACTTTCCGTCCAAGCTCCTTTTTTTCGTGACAAGTCGGGGTCCGGAACGTTCTAATAGGTATCCAGCCTTTCGGAGTAACCACCATGAACACCCCTTCCAGTACCGCATCGCGCTTGAGCAGGTCCGCCTGGCGGGCCGCCCTGGCGCTGTGCTTCGTCCCGGCCGGCGCCGCGCTGGCCGATCCGCCGCCGAAACAACCGCTCAACTCGCTCAGCGGCATCGTCGTGTCGAAAAAGGACGGCCGGCCGCTGGCCAACGTCAACGTCGCAATGGCTCATCATCGCGAGGGCAGCATCACCCTCATGAACGAGGGACATCTCTCCGCCTGGGGGCCGCAAGAAACCGTCCTGCTGCTGTTCACCAAGCGCAACAGCAAGTCGGCGTGCGAAACGACGACCGATGCCGAAGGCCGTTTCACGCTGACCAGTTTCCGCAAGCCTTCAGAGGCGTACGCGGTCGTTGCAGCACATCGCGAATACGGCGTTACGGTGCGGCGCGCGGTCATTCCGGCCGATCACAAGGACGCGCCGCTTAAGATCGAGATCGACGAGCCGGCGTACGTGCGGCTGGGAACGCTCGACATCAAGGACGACGCCGCTTCGTACATGACGCGCCTGGCATTCGCGGATCAGCGCGGGCTGTTGGAAGTGCTGGGAGACGTCGATTCCGATGCCGAAGAAGAGCCGTTTTCCAACGTGGTGCTCAGCTTCTATTCAAGTTCGCGCGACAAGGCCGGCGACTCGAAACTCGGCCCGCTGCCCGGCGGCTTCGAGTACATCGTCACCCACGAGTATTTCACCCGGCGCATCGGCGCCGCGGCCACGCTGCTGCAACGGCGCGTTCGCCTCGATCCCGGCCAAACGGCCGATCTGAGCACAACGACGCCCGACGGCGCCGAACTGACCGGCCGCGTGACGCTGGCCGACGGGAAGGCGCTGCGCGACGTGAACGTGATGGTCAAGTTCGGCGAGAAGCGCCGCGACATCGTCGGCACGGTCACCGACGCCGAAGGTCGCTATCGGCTGCGCGGCGTGCCGGAGGGCGACGTCCTGCTCGAACTGTCGCGTCACGCCCTGCGCACGGCGCCGGGGTGAGGCCCCGGCCCCCAGGACATCTCCTGGTCGCAGGAGATGGCGGTGTCCGTCGGACAACGCAAACTCGAACGCGACATTTCCAATCTCAAGCTGATCGGCGTTTACGTCGACAATCCCGCGCCCGATTTCGAGGCCGCCACGCTGTCGGGCGACAAGATCAAACTCTCAGACTATCGCGGCAAGGTCGTGCTGATCGACTTCTGGGCGACCTGGTGCGCGCCCTGCGTGGCCGAACTGCCCAACGTCAAGAAGCTGCACGAAGAATATGCCGCCGACGGGCTGGTGATTCTGAGCATCAGCTTCGACCGCGACGACAAGACCGTGCGCCGGTTCGCCGAGCGGAAAGGCATGAGCTGGACCCAGATACGGGCCGAAGGCGCCGACAAGGGTCCGTTGGCGAAGCTCTACGGCGTGGCGGCCATCCCGGCCACGTTCGTCATCGCCCCGGACGGCAAGGTCGTTGCCAAGGATGTCACCGGCGCCAGGCTGAGCAAGGCCATCGCAGCCGAAATGACAAAACTGAAAGCCGGCAAGGACACGATCGCCGCCGGCACGACCGAAGGCGATTGATATGATCCGAGCCGCCATTGCCGGCGTGTGAACCAATCCGCGCCTGGGGAGCGTGCGCTCGGATGGGTTGGGTTCATGCGCAAGCGCACGGTTTGGTCCGAGCCGCAAGCGCAAGCGCCGCGGTCACCCTCACATCGTGGAGTGACCGCGGCGCTTGCGCTTGCGGCTCGGTTTATATCGCGCGGAAATCGCACTTCAACAACAGCGCCGCCCGCAGCCGTCGCAGGTATTCGCGACGCGGGACCTCGATCACGCCAAAACGCCGCAAGTGCGGCGTCGGCCATTGCACGTCGAGCAACGAAAAACCCCGCGCCTTCATCCGCTCGACCAGCGCCACCAGGGCCGCCTTGCTCGCATCGCGGCGGCGATGAAACATGCTCTCGCCGAAAAACGCCCCGCCCAGCGCCACGCCGTACAGTCCCCCCGCCAGTTCCCCGTCGCGCCACGCCTCGACGGAATGGGCAAACCCCAGTTCGTGCAGGCGCGTGTACGCCGCGACGATCTCTTCGGAAATCCAGGTCTGCTCGATCGGCCGCTCGGCACACGCGAGAATCACGGCGGCAAAATCGCCGTCTACGCGAATCTCGAACCGCCCCTGTCGCACGACCTGCCGCAGCGTTCGCGGCACGTGAAAGGCATCGAGCGGAAGAATCGCGCGCGGATCGGGCGAAAACCAGCACAACTCGCCGTCCACGTCCATCGGGAAAATGCCGTTGGCATACGCGGTCAACAGACGCGTCGGCTCAAGATCGGGCGTGAATGGAACCCCGTGCATAAGGCGTGCGGATTATAGAGTTGCACCGCACGTATCCGGCCCCGCATGATGCACGCCGCAGCCGCCGGCGCTTCGGCCCGTCCGAGCCGCGACGCGCCGGCGAGCGGGATCGGCTCGCTTCGCATTCGTGGCCGCTTCCCCCCCGAGAACGTCGGCCGGAAGTCCGTATGTGGAATGACTCCGGCCCCATCTCGCGGCAGGTCTGCTTGTTGATTTGCGGCTCGCAAAAGAACTCAAGGCGGCGCGGCGCGCCGCCCGGCGTCAACCGCGGCCAGTCACGACGCGCGTTTTTCCGCGGCGTCCGCCGCCCGCGCCGGCGGCTCGATGCGCACCGCCGGGCCGCGCTGAATCCCCATGAGCCGCGCCGCCGCGTCAATCAGCGGCCGTTCGTGCGCGGCGTAATTCTGCCGGCGGATCAGCTCGTCGAGCGTGAACGTCGCGCCGCACTCGGGACAACGCGGCTCGTGCAGGCCGATCATCGAATATCCGCACTCCGGGCAGAACACGTTCACCAGATCGTCCGCGCCGACCACGGCCCGATGCCGCCGCGCCTTGTGAACCGCCGACAACCACAGCATCACAACGCCGGCGGCGCCGATCAGCACGACGCCGGCGATCAGAAACTCCTCCTCGCTGCGAACGACCTCGTCGATGGCCACGCCCACGAACGTGCACACGACCACGATGCCGATCGTCCCCAGCACCGCCCGCGTCAGGTACCGACGCTGCTCGAAGCCGCCCCACAGCGCCGTCAGCGTGGCCAGCCAGATCAGACCCGCCGCGCCGAGGCAGAAGAACACCTGGTCATCCGTCACGCGAAAATAGAAAGTCGGCGCCGATCCGTAAGTTTGCCGCGGCGAGAATCCGGCCGCGATCAGCCACGCGGCACACATGGCCGCCGCAACGAGAACCAGCCCGCTGACCAGGCTGAGCGTCAGCCGCGTGCCGAATCCGACGCGACCGTCGCGAAGCATCTGCCACAGCGACGGCGGATGTGGGGCGTCCGACATGAGGCAGCGACTCCTGTGGCCCGCGCGTGAGTATTGGGCGCCCAGCCCCGAATATTCGAGCACTGATGAAGAACCGCCGATCGCTTTTTCAGGCTTTGGCTTTCCCCTTCTTCTTCGCGCCGCCCGTCGACGACGCCTCCCGCTTGCCGCCGCTCTTGATTGCGGTCTCGTAATACCCGATGAACTCCTTGAGCGGCACCCGTGCGACCGCCTTGCCGATCACGTCCAGCGGCAGGTCTTCGATCTTCTTGAATCGAATGCACGCCTTGCCCATGTCCAGCTTCTTGCCCGTCTTCGCCCATTCCTGCCGGAACCACGCTTCGTGCCGCGGACTGCCGTACAGACACATCAGCGATACGGTCATGTGGTTCTTCTGCGACGCCAGACAGGCGAACGGCACCGGCTGCTTGGGATCGCAGTGATACCCGGGCGGATAGACGCTGTGCGGCACGTAGTAGCCGATCATGCCGTACTGCATCCCCTCCTCGAAGCCCTTGTCGAGGTTCTTGAGAATCACCTCGCGCACCGCCTGAATCGCGGCCCGCCGATCCTCGGGAAGGCCGGACAGGTATTCCTTCACGGTCTTTGCCTTGCTGATCATGTACGTCGCCTCCCGCGGCACGCTGGCCGGCCCATCGTTAAAGAAATGCCCGCCGTAACGGATCAGCAAGCATAACACGGCCGCGCGGACCGATCGAGGACCCCGTAGGGTCCGCCGTGCGGACCGTTCATTCGCGTGGCAACGGATTTGCGGCCCGTGAAGTTATCCATCACGCGCAATCGCGACCACCCGTGCGGGCAAATCATCGCCCGATTCTTACCATAGCGTCCTTACATTCGGATACGCCGCGATGCGCTCGTCGGGCGTGACGATGGTCATGCGTCGTCGCCGCGCCGTCGCGACGATGATGCGGTCGCACGGATCGCGGTGCAGCGCCGGCAGGCGCGTCGCCTCCAGCGCGATCCGCGCAGTGATCGAAACGCTGAACAGTCCGTGATGCGCGATCGCCGTGCGCAGCCAGCGCCACGGATCCATCGGCAGCACGATGCGCCCCTGCGCGTGCTTGACGCCGATTTCGAACGCGGTAATCGCTGAGACGTGCAGGCCCGCCGATTCGGCCGCGATGGCGTCCCGCGCGCGGGCCGACAGCCGCGACTGGTCCGCGGCAAGCCACAGCAGCGTGCACGTGTCGAGCAGCAGCCCGCCGCTCATTGCTGGTCTTCCGGCCAGGCGTCCTCCGAAAGCGGCGCGGTGGGGTCTTCGTTGAACACGACGCCCCGTAGTTCATCGAGTTGCCCCAACGGATCAGCGTTGCGAGTAATGGGCCGAAGGTCGGCGATTGGCGTCCCATCGCGACAGATGCGGACCCATTGGCCCTTTTCAACGCGGCGAATCAGGGCGGAGAGCTTGGATTTGGCTTCATGCGTATTAACGGTGATCATAGACTTAGTTTAGCTAGACCTGTTTCCATCGTCAAGTACGGACACACCAATCCGCGCCGAAGTCAGCGTCATTCCCAGTACTCAGATGTTTCACTCAAAGTGACACAACTCGCCTGTCGGAAAACGCACGGTTGGCCATGCTCATCTACTCCATTGTCGAGGCGTTGTAACGGCCGATTGTGGCATTCGGTTCTGTCCGCGCGGAATTGGATCGTGGGCAGCGACCATCCTTGAACACTTTGAAATGCCGCTCGCTTCCGAGCGCGGCCGCGCCGCGTGACGATAGTGTGGCATGCCGAAAAGGACAGACGCATCCCGCCACTGCCAACGCATTGAGGTGAGCGCCTGAACTGACGACCGCGTTGAATCGCTTCCCTTGGATCGTCACGCGCTTCGACACACAGTCGTGGGATTGCGCACGCTCATGGCACACATAGACGCAACGCCGCGCGTCGAACCGAAAACTCGACCCGCGGTGTCCACTCCACCGCGCTTTGCCGCCGCGACGAGAACCCATCCACGGGCAGCCGCTTATTCTCCAACTCGGCCGCGCCGTGCCACACGACGCCCGCGATGTCGCCGTCCAGCTCGTACGGCGTCGGGCGCGACGCCGTCACCGCGACCTGCCTCGCCCGCCGATAGATCACGCCGGGACCGCCCACGTGGCGGCGCCACACCGTCCGCCAGGCATGCGCGATCAGCCGGGCGCGGCCGTCGCAGCGGAAGATGCACACGTCCAGCATTCCGTCGTCGCATCGCGCATCGCGCGCCACGCGCAACCCCAGCGCGTACCTCGGCAGATTTCCCAGGAACACCAGCGCCGGTTCATCGCACAACACTTCTCCCTCCGCCTCGACGCGCATGGCCCCGTAGCGATGGCTCGCCAACGTACGGAACAGCGGCAGATAGTACGAAGCGTGCGAAATGTGCCCGCGACGCCCGGCGTGGACGCGCTCCACCACTTCCGCGTCGAAGCCGAAACCCGCCACCACAAGAAACATCCGCCCGTTGGCGCTGCCCACGTCCAGCGCGGCGCGGCGATCCGACAGCACCGCCTCGGCCGTCCGGCCCGGATCGCCGTCGCAGCCGAAATAGCGCGCCACGAGGTTCTCGGTCCCCCCCGGCAGTATGGCCAGCGGCGTATCGCGACCCGCCAGTCCATTCGCCGCTTCGCGCACGGTGCCGTCGCCGCCGGCGACTATGACCGCGCCCGCAAGCACCTCGAGGTGCTGGCC
>JABWBJ010000341.1 GCA_013360595.1 Gemmatimonadaceae bacterium
CCTCGTCAGGCGCCGCGGGGGCGGCGCCGGTCACGGCGTGGCGCCGAGGTTGATGGTGGCCAGCCGGTCGGTCAGCCGGCGCGCCAGCACCTCCGGGAGCGGAGCGTAATCGAGGCTGGCCGCCGTCTGCTGCCCGGTGGCGTACATCCAGCGCATGAAGTCGACGAGCTTCCGCCCCTTGGCGGCGTCAGGCGCGCTGGCGTACACCAGCAGCCAGGTGAACGACGAGATCGGATACGCGCCGGCGCCCTGGCCATCCACGATCGAGACGCGATAGTCGCTGTCCGCGGGGAGCGACGCGGCCACCGCCGCCGCCGCCGCCGTGATGGAAGCCGCCGTAGGCTCGACGAACTCGCCGTTCCGGTTGCGGATGTGCGCGATCGGCAGGCGGTTCTGCCGCGCGTACGCCAGCTCCACGTATCCGATGCTCCCCGGCGTCTGCTTCACCTGCCCGGCCACGCCCTCGTTCCCCTTGCCACCCAGTCCGACGGGCCACCTGACCTCCTTGCCGCGCCCGGGGCCGCCCGCCGCGACCGGCCAGGCCGGACTGGCCGCCGACAGATAGTCCGTGAACACGTACGTCGTCCCGCTGCCGTCGGACCGGTGCACCACGAGAATGTCATCGCCCGGGAGCGACACGTCCGGATTCAGGGCGGCGATCCGCGAGTCGTTCCACTTCGTGATGGCGCCGAGGAAGACGTCGCCGATGACCTCCCCCGTCAGCCGCAGCGGCTGTGTCACCGACGGCAGATTGTACGTGATGACCACCGCCCCCAGCACCGTCGGGAAGTGGAGGACCGCGCCGTGCCGGGTCCGCGACATCTCCTCGTCGGTCATGGGGCCGTCGGTCGCGCCGAAGTCGACGATGCCGTCCGAGAGCTGTTTGATGCCCCCGCCGGAACCGATCGACTGGTAGTTGATCTTCACGCCGGTCTGTCCCGCGTAGTCCGAGAACCACTTGTAGTAGATCGGGTAGGGGAAGGTCGCGCCGGCGCCGTTGAGATCGACCGAACCGCTCGATGCTCCGGACGAGTCCGACGCGCTTCCCCGATCGCCACCACAGGCCGCGAGAACGCCGACGGAAAGGAGCAGCGCGACCGGGCGCCGCATGAGGCGGAGGAAAGGGAGGCTGGGCATGGTCACGATGGCCGCCTTTCGGCGGCGAGTCTCCGAATCAGAAGTTGGCGATGATGTGCAGGAAGAACGTTCGCGTCGAACCCCCGGCCAGTCCGTTCCGCGCGGAGAGCGACTGCACGTCGAACGTCACCGAAGTGCGGGCGCTCAGATCCCAGGTGGTGCCGGCGATGTACCGGCGCTGCCGGCCCTCGCTCGTGCGGTCCGGCTGGACGTCATCCACGCGCGCCAGAACGGACCAGGGATGCTCGCGGGACGGCGAGGCCAGCGGACGAACGAACGCGAAGAGCGACACGAGGCCGCCGGTCACGTCGCGCGTCGCCGGCACGACATCCCGCGTCGTGTCCGCCGACTCGGCCACGTCCAGCTTCCGCGCGAGATTCGCTCCGGCCGACAGGCGCCGGTCGCGGTACGAGACCAGAACGCCGTACCGGTTCTTCGTCCGGCCGTCGGCTACCGGACGGACCGTTCCGCGGCCCGCGGCGAAGTCGCTGGCTCGCGCACCCACCGAGACCCAGGGCGACAGCTGGAGGCCCTTCAGGACACCGTTGCCCCTCGCCCACGGCGTGAGCGTCAGCCGCGCCTGGAAGTCCTTGAACCGGTCCGTTTCGCGTGAGGCGTATCCCGCGCCGTTCGTCACCGTCAGGTAGCCCTCCCCCGCGCGGTTCGGCAGGGTGACGCCCACCGATGCGCCTGCATCGGCGGAGTTGAAGTAGCCGGCCTGCTCGACGGCGACCTGCGACAGGCCCCGGTTCCAGAACTGCTCTTCCTTCTCGATCATCACGGTCTGGATGAGGCCGATGCGGCCCCAGATCCTGAGCCCCTCCGACGGTCCGCGGAGCAGGTCGTGCTGCAGGTACGCGTACTTCACGCGCATCGTCCAGCCGCGATAGTACTGGTCGCGGGTCCCATCCCGTTGCTGATAGACGTCGAGCGTGACGCGCACGCTGTCCCGGTTCCCCGATGCCGCGCGCACGTTGAGATAGGCGCGCTCGAGATCGAACCGGTTGTCCGACCGGCTCCCTCCGGGGCCACCGTACTGGTAGTTCAGGTACAGCACGCCGGAGAGGGCAAAGGGCAGCGAAGCTGGTTGCGCATTCTGTGGCCGGGCGGCGGACGCCGCAGAGTCGGCCTGGTCCATCGGTTGCTGCGCCGACGCCGGCGCCTTCCACGCCGCGAGCGCTGCGATCAGCGCCGCGCTTCGCCTGTTGACGTACCGTTGCACGAGCACCCCGTCGAGTGTTGCGGGAGTATCGCAACGCCAGGGCCGGCGAAGTGAAAGGAGGCTATTCAGCGATTGTAACAGTTCGGCGACGGGCGGGTAACGCGGGGGTCCGGATTCAGGGCACATCCCTCAGGGAAGACGGCGTGTTACAATCGTCACGAACGGGTGACGGCACCCCGGCCCATTGTCACGATCGACACCGCCGCGAGACGCCTGCGTTCGATCGGGGGCGCAAGGGCAGGGCGGGCAGCGCCGGACCCCGGCAACGCGTTCTCCCCATGAGCGGACCGCCCACGGGTCGGCCGCGCGTCACGTCCACAGGTACTCCGGTCACCAATCACCGTGCGACTCCTGTCCTTCCTCGCCTTCGTTGCCGCCGGTTCCGCGGCCGCCGCCCAGACGCGACCGGCACCCGCCCCGGCGGACCTGACCACCTTCGAGATGGCGTGGGAGGCCGGCGACTATCCCACTGCCCTGCGCGGCTTCGAGCAACTTCTGGAGTCGCCAGAGGCCTCGCGCTGGCACCGCCGCATCGCGGAGATCACGGGCGAGGTCTACGTCACGCGCGAGCTCGCCGCCGACGGGCGTACCGTGCGATTCTCCCCGGGGTCGAAGTGGGTGACCTGGGAGCGCGGGCCCACCGCGGCCCCCTGGACGATCGTGGCGCGCGTGGCGGACTGGCGGGTCGTGGATTCGGTGCAGGGGTCGGGCGCGACCGTCGACGAGCAGCGTGACCGCGTGCTGGTGCTGCGAACCGCACCGGGGCGGTCCGCGCGACTGATCGTGAAGGAGGTTGGCGGCGCCGAGCGGATCCTGGGCGACTCCACGATGCTCGTGGCGAGTCCGGCGATGGGCGCCGGTGGAGCGATCCACTTCGTGGGCCGGGCGGCGGGCCAGACGGGCTCACACGTGTACGTGATCGACGCCCGGCTCGGAGCGCCGCGGGCGATCACGACCGGCGACGTCCAGCGGGCCGACCTGCAGG
>JABWBJ010000342.1 GCA_013360595.1 Gemmatimonadaceae bacterium
CCGGTCCGCCTCGTTCACGGGACGCCCCCCGCTCCGGACCGGGCGCCAGGCGGCGTGCCGTGCGGGTCAGGGCCCGCCCCGCGGACGGCGTCCTGGAGACCGATGACGCGGGAACCTTCCCGCCTGATCCGGATGGTGATGGGCATGGGCCGACTCGCCGTGGGCGTCCGGCCCCAGAGTAGGACATCGCGGCCGGGAACTCAACGTCGCCGTGGCGGGACCCGTTCTGGAAGGGTCGGGGCCCGGGCTGGTATTATCCGGTGGCTCACGTCGGGTTCCGGTCGGCGGCCCCTGCGAAACCGCCGGGGGGGCGACCAGTCACCGGTCCAGGAGTCAGGATCGAACGTATGCGAATCGCCGGAGTTCACCTCGCCGCCAGTGCGGCCGCCGCCATCTGGCCCGCGGTCGCGTCCGCCCAGCAGGACACGGTGCGGGCCGACTCCGGGCGGCGGCTCGACCGGATGACCATTACCGCCACCCGCCCGCCGCTCACCACGGCCGTCGGAGGGGTCGGCGTGATCGTGGTGGCTCCCGACTCGATGCGCCTGACGCCGTCTCCCGTCCTCGCCGACGCCCTGCGCGAGATCCCGTTCGTACTCGTCAGGCAGAACTCGCGCGGAGAGCACGAGATCTCGATCCGGGGGTCCGACTCACGCCACCAGGTCGTCCTGTACGACGGCATTCCGCTCACCCTGGGCTGGGACAGCCGCACCGATCCGTCGGTGGTTCCGATGGGCGGCGCGCGGTCGATCGCCGTGGCGCGGGGCCTGTCGACCCTGCTGCAGGGGCCCAACGTGATCGCGGGCACGGTGGCGGTCGATCTCAACCGCGGGGACAGCGACCACACGGTCGAGACGACCGCCGAACTGCGCAGCGGCGTCGACCAGATCGGTGCCAACGCCTTCCACGCCTCGGTGGTGCGGCCGTGGTACACGACGGCAGGGAAGTTCACGCTCCGCGCCGGGGGCGGGTACAGCGCCCGCGACGCCTTTCCCCTCAGCCGCGGTGTCACGGACCAGTACGCCACCGGCCACGAACGCAGCAACAGCGACTATCGCGAGCGTCAGGGATACCTCGGCCTGCGCTACACCACCGATGCCGGGCAGTGGCTGGCGGCGTCCATGAGCGGGTACTCGGCGGAACGCGGCGTTCCTCCCGAGCTGCACATCGCGGAGCCCCGGCTCTGGCGCTATCCGGAGAGCCGCCGGGTCATCGGCGTCGCTTCGGGCGGACTGGGCCGGAAGCGGACGCCGTTCGGGAGCGGTGACGTCGAGTTCGTGGTCGCCGTGAACGACGGCAGCGTGCAGATCGACAACTACACGAGCTCGTCCTACGCCCAGGTCGACGCCACGGAGTACGGCGACGAGCAGACCGTCGTCATGCGCGTCGAGGCCGATCACTCGCTGGGACGCGGCGAGTGGCGGAACGCGTTCACCATGGCGACGATTCGCTACCGCGAGCAGTTCGACACCGACCCGGCGTCGCGGTACCGGCAACGCCTGACGAGTCTGGCCAGCGAAGTGGACTACCCGCTCGCCGGACTCTGGCGCGCCAACGTCGGCGCGGCCCTGGAGTCGGCCGAAACGCCGCTGGCCGGTGGACGGCCCACGCAGCCGGGCATGGACGCCGGCGCCTTCCGGGTCGGGGTCAGCACGGTGCTGCCGAGCGGGGTGCGGGTGCACGCGGCGGCCAACCGGAGATCGAGATTCCCCGCGCTGCGCGAGCTCTATTCCGGGGCGCTGAATCGCTTCGAGCCCAATCCGGAATTGCGGCCCGAGCGGTTCAGCGGCCTCGAAGCCGGTGCGACGCTGTTCGCGTCCGGCCTGCAGCTGCAGGGTGTCCTGTTCCGCAACACGCTGACGGACGCGATCCAGCGCATCACGCTGCCAACCGGGAAGTTCCAGCGGGTCAACCGGAACCGGCTTCGGAGCCAGGGGCTGGAGATTCTGGGGAACTGGAGCGGCGAGGTGGTCACGGTGGGCGGCGACCTGATGCTCCAGCACGTGCGCATCACCGACCCGACGGCGTCCGCGACGGCCCGCCGGCCGGAGAACGTGCCGGAGTTCGCGGCCGGCGCGAATGTGGACGTCCGGATGGGGGCGGCTCTCGCCTCGGTTTCGGTGAACCACAAGGGGACGCAGTACTGCCTGCACCCGGACCTGGGCCGGAACGTCAGGCTGTCCGGCCGCACGAGCACGAACGCCAGCGTCGCGCGGGAGTTCACCGTTCGCCGCACCGGCCTGCTGTCGCGCCTGCGAGCCATGCTGTCGATCGACAACGCGTTCGACGCGGCGGTCTACGATCAGTGCGGGCTTCCTGAACCGGGTCGCGTGATCCGCCTGGGGATGGCGTTGCGGTAAGCCTGAAGGCGCCGGGAAGCGATCCGCCCTTGCGGCGCTTCAATTGAACGATTAGTTAAGCACCATGGACTCGGCGACCCACACCGCTGAACTGATCCTCGATGCTGCCGAACGCCTGTTCGCTGAGAAGGGATTCGACGCCACCACTATCAAGGATATCGCAGCAGAATCGCGACAGAACTCTGCTCTTATCTACTACTACTACGATAGCAAAGCGACACTATACCGCCATGTTATCGAGCGCGTGGTCGTCAGGATCCAGACCGAAGCCGGGTCGAGGATCGGACCATCGTCGGAACCACAGGAGGTCATCACCGGCGTCATCGAGAGCCAGGTCGCCGTCCTCACGGCCAACCCCCACCTCCCGCTCCTGCTCTCGCGAGAACTGATCGACTGGAAGGCGGCACACGCGGAACCGGCGATCAGGAACCTCGCCGCCGGCCTCTTCGAGCGGCTCCGGCAGGCGATCGAGGAAGGACAGCGCGCCGGAACTTTCGATCTCCGCGTGAACCCGCGTTTCGCGGCCATCTCCGTGATCGCCCAGGTGGCCTACCTGGTGCTCGCGCGCCCGATCGCGGGCGTGCTCCTCCAGCGCGGGCTGGACGGTCCGACGGCCGCCGACATCCGCGAGTTCGGGCGACACGCCGCCTCGTTTGCGCTCTCGGCGCTCCGGCCACCCGCGCCCGCCACGGCGAGTCCCTCCCACACCTTCCAGGCGACCCCTCCATGAGACCCTCCCGCATGCGTCACGCCGCGCTCCTGATCGCCGGCCTCGGCTGCGCCGCCGAGCCCGTGCCGCAGGCGATGGGGACGGTCGAGTACACGCAGACCGACGTCGCGGCGATGGTCCCGGGACGGCTCGTTCGCATCGCGGTCGAGGAGGGCGCGCAGGTCCGCGCCGGCGACACGATCGCCGTGCTCGCCCAGACGGGGCTGCCGCAGGACCTCGAACAACGGCGCGCCCGAGTGGCTGCATGCGGCGC
>JABWBJ010000015.1 GCA_013360595.1 Gemmatimonadaceae bacterium
CTTGCCTTCGTTGAGCGCGTTCTCGAACGCGCGCCCGGTCATCAGCGCGGCTTCGTTCAAATACCAGCGCGCCAGGTCGGTCTCCAGACCGGGGAACAGCTGTTCGCGCACTGGCGCCTGGTGACCAATGTGTCGCAGACGCCGGACGAGATCGGGCTCCAGGTGCGGGCCCTGCTCGCGTCGCGCGACCTCACGCTGAGCTCGGTCACCGGGACGGCCATCGGGTCGGTCGTCCCCTCGCTCACGGAACCGCTGGCCGAGGCCTGCCAGGTGCTCTTCGGCGCGCCGGCGGTCAACGTGGACGCCCGGTCGCCGCTGCCGATCACGCTCGACGTGCTCGAACCGCTGACCGTGGGCGCCGATCGCATCGTGAACACGCTGGCGGCGAGCCGGCGATTCCAGCGGGACACGATCGTGGTCGACCTCGGAACGGCGACGACGTACGACTGCATCACCGCCGACGGCGTCTTCCTCGGCGGCGTGATCGCGCCCGGCCTCCGCACCTCGGCGGAAACGCTCTTTCGCCGTACGTCGAAGCTCCCGGCGACGGAACTGCGGGCCCCGGAGCGCGCGATCGGGCGGCGCACCGAGGACTGCATCCGCTCGGGGCTCATCTTCGGCACCGCCGAGGCCGTCGACGGCATCGTCAGGCGGATCAAGGCCGAGTGGCCGACGAGCCGCGTGCCCCTGGTGGTCGCCACAGGCGGCCTGGCGCCGCTCGTGCAGCCGCATTGCCGCGAGGTCGAGCGCGTCGAGCCCGACCTGACGCTGGTGGGGCTGCGGCTGGCGTATGAGCTGATCGGATCCGGACGCAGGGCCTGAGGTTCCGTGGCGCCCAGGAAGGCATCGATGCGCGCGCCATCGGGCCCCTCATGCAAGCGGCGGCTCGTGGAAGGCTGACCATCCGGCGAATCCGCGTGTGCTGGCCGTGCGTCGCCGTTCCATACTGGGTACCCCGGCGTCGATACAGCCGGAGTTCGGGATCCTCGAATGGGATGACGACGACGAAACCGAGCGCTCGACGCTGTGGAGCGCGCTGGCGCCGGCGGGCCTGCCCGGGTAGGTTCTCGGCTTGCCGTACCCACGCCTCACCGGAGCGTCCATGCGGCACCGATCGGCCGTCCTGCCCGTCCTCCTCCTCACGGGCAGCGCTCCAGGCGCCGTGCTGCCGATCGCGCAGCCGAACGACAACCGGACCGCCTCGGGCGTCGTCGGCGACAGCGGCCTGACGTTACACCTCGAGGCACGGCGAGTGATGTGGCATCCGGACGGCGACTCGCTCCGGGGGCGCGTCACCGAGGCGTTTGGCGAGGCCGGCAAGGAGCCGATGGTGCCGGGCCCGCTGGTCCGCGTCCGCGCCGGTACCAGGGTGCGCTTCCGGATCAGCAACACCGACGTCCCGGACACGCTCCGGTTTCTGCTCAGCGCGCCGCTGACGAACGAGTCCGACACACTCGCGGTTCCCCCCGGCGGCACCGCCGAGGTGCACCTCACGCCCGGTACGCCCGGGAACTACCTCTATCGCGCCTTCACGAAGGACGTCCAGAGCGAGAACTTCGCCATCAAGGGACTGCTCGCCGGCGCCATCGTGGTGGACTCCGCGTCAGGCGTCCCGCGCCCTGATCGCGTCCTGGTGGTGAACTGGCTGGTCGACTCGCTGACACCGGACGGGAGCGCGCCGAACTACAATCGCATGCTGTTTGCGGTCAATGGCCGCAGCTGGCCGCACACCGAACGGCTCACGGCCACCGTCGGCGATTCCATCCGGTGGCGGATCGTCAACCTGAACGTCGATGTCCACCCGATGCACCTGCACGGCGTGTACTACCGCATCGACGACTTCAGCACTCCCGCGGGCCCGGTCGGCGACGCAGGGCGGATGGCCGTCACCACCCGGATGACCGCGTTCACGACGATGACGATGACGTGGGTGCCGGAGCGCGCCGGCAACTGGCTCTTTCACTGCCACTTCGCGTTCCACCTCGTCCCGCCGGCCACGCTCGAGAAAGGTGAACCGGCGGTCCTCGTGCCACCGAAGGAGGAGCACGGAGCGCACGCCAATCACGCGACGACGGGGATGGCCGGCATCGTCATGGGGATCCACGTGAACCCCCGGCCGGGCGAGCCGTTCACGGACGCGGAGCCTCCGCGCCGGCGGCTGCGGCTCGTGGCCTTCACCGACCCGGGCTACCCGGACTCACTTCCTTCGATGCGGTTCCGGATCGAGGAGAGCGGAACGGGCGGGCGTCGCCGGGAGGCGCGCCCCGGATTCAGTCCGGCGATCGAACTGGCGCGCGGCGAGCCGGTCTCCATCACCGTCGTGAACACCACGCGCGAGGCCACCGCCGTGCACTGGCACGGCATGGAGCTGGAGAGCTATTACGACGGCGCCGCCGGGTTCGGAGGCCAGGGCCGCCGCATCTCGCCGATCATCGCTCCGCGCGACTCGTTCGAAGCGCGATTCACGCCGCCCAGGTCCGGCACTTTCATCTACCACTCGCACGTCAACGAACCACGCCAGCACGCGGCCGGCATGCTCGGCGCGCTGATCGTGCGCGACGCTGGCGCGCCGGCGGACAACGACCATTCCTTCCTGCTCAAGGCGAATCGCGCCAACCCGCTCGGGAACGGACCCCTGGAGATCAACGGGATGGTGAATCCGGACACTATCATGGTCCCGGTCGGGCGGCCGATGCGCTTCCGCTTCATCAACCTCTCGATGTTTCATCCGAACGCGCGGTTCATTCTCACCGCGCGGCGCGACAGCGTCTTCGAACTGCCGGCGGATTCGCTCCTGGCGCGGTGGCTGTTCGTGGCGAAGGACGGCGCCGACCTGCCAGGGACGCAACGCGTCACGCGGCCCGCGCGCCAGATCGTGAGCATGGGAGAGACCTACGACTTCTCGTACACGCCGTCCGCGGCCGGTCACCTCCGCCTCGAGGTAAGGGCTGGAGGGACAGGGGCGCTGCTGGCGCGGGTGCCGATCCGCGCTCGGTAGCGCTCGCGTTTCCCGTCGTCGAACCGGACGGCGCGCCGAGCGCCGCCTGGCTCACGCTCAGCGCGACCTTCGGTACGTCCCGTCGAACACCACGGTCCAGCGCATGGCACGATCGCGGCTGGACTGCCAGAGCTGGCGCACGGAGCCGTCCGCGTTCGGAGTCCAGGTGATGCGCTCCGTCGTCTCGCTGCCGTCAGCGAGCCGGCGCTGGCCCTCCAGCACCATCTCGCCGTTCACGAGCCCGCCGGCGAGCCGCAGGAAGGTGCCGGCGTTGTCGACCCACGTCTGATGCCACCGGTGGTCACCGCGATCGTACAGGGTGAAGCTGTGTCCCCGTGAAACGCCGGCGCCGGTCCACGACTCGTACAGCACGCACCCGCCGAGAATGGCCTCGATCCGGTTGGTACCGGCCAGCCCGCCCTGGGCGTTGATGACTGTCCACTCCCCGAGCCAGAAGTCGAACTGGCGGTGTTCCGCGGACGTGCAAGGCGACTGCCGCCGGGTGCTCGGAGCGCCGGTCAGGGCCCCGTTCAGGGCGAGGATTCCGAGAAGCGCTTTCAACACAGGGAGCACCGGGGTCACAGGGGTATACTCCACCGGCAGGTGTGCACGGTCGGGCTGCTGATCAACTTCAACGTGCCTAGGTCAGTCGCCGGCATCAAGCGCTTCAGGATCTGAGCGCCCTCCTGTGTCCTCTGAGTTGAAAACGGTTTCGGTCCTACCTTCGAGCGCGACGGAGCTCAAACCCGGCGACATCGAGCCGGTCCGCCGACCCGTTGGCCCCGACCCCGAACGTCACCGTCGTCCGCCCACGCCACCAGTCGTCCCAGAGCACGCGGAACGTATCGTACTGCCAGTGCTCGAGCGTCCCGGCCTGTGTGGAACTGAACCGGTAGCGCAGCCGGCCGTTCTCGTGCGTGACGGTCACCGTGGGATACAGCGAGTCCGTGAATACCCCTGCATACCGCTCCAGCGGCAGCGTCGGGCTGGTGCCCTCGACGCGCGCGGCGCCCGCGCGCGCGGCGTTCGCTTCGTCGCGGGCGTCGTCGGCCCGCTGCAGGGCGAGCATCTCGCCCGACCAGTCCCGCGGCGGCGCGCCGAGGAGATGGTCGAACACCCTGAACATCAGCGGGTGCCTGATCTCGGTGCTCGTGTTGCTCAGGATGTAGACGCCAATGCCTTCCTCGCGGATGAGCCCGTTGATGGCGATCATCCCCGTCAGCGAGCCGGTGTGAAAGTCCACCTGGCGGCCCAGGTAGTCCTGCTGAAACCAGCCCAGCGCATACGTCCGGAAATGGGGCCGGGCGAGCCGGAGCTGGGGCGCCGAGTTCTCGTTCCACGGCGGCATGATGGTGACGGGCCGGAACAGCTCGGCCCAGGTGCGCGGTGTGAGGAGGGCCTTGCCGTTCACGCGCCCCGTGTCGAGCAGGAACCGGACCCATTTCGACATGTCGGCGACGCTCGACCAGACCGACCCCGCCGGCCCGATGGCATCAGCCAGCGAGTTGCCGCTCACCTTCAGGGTGTCGCCGCGCGAGCCGTGCGGCATCGCGCGGTTCGCCTTCGTCAGCGCCTCGGCGAGCGTGGTCACGGACCGGGTCATGCCCAACGGCTGGAAGATCCGCGTTCGCACGAAGTCGTCCCAGGAGAATCCGCTGGCCGCCTCGATGACCGCCCCGGCCACGGTGTACATGACGTTGTGGTAGACGTAGCCGCCCCGGAACGAGTACGACGGCTGGATGAACCGGATGCGGCGGATGACCTCCGCGCGTGAGAGATCCCCGCCGGTCCAGAGGTAGTCGGCGTTGGGCAGGCCGGCGCGATGCGTGATGAGGTCGCGGACGGTCGTTTCGCGCGTGGCCCAGGGGTCAAACATCTGGAAGGTCGGGACGAACTTCGTGACCGGGTCGTCCCACCGGACCTTCCCCTCGTCCACGAGCATCCCCAGCGCCGCCGCGGTGATGGCTTTCGTCGTGGAGGCTATTGCGAAGATGGTCTGCGTGTCGACCGCCTCCGCCGTCCCGATCTCACGAACCCCATAGCCCTTCGCGAAGAGCAACTGCCCTCGATGCACGACCGCGATGGCGAGGCCGGGGACGTTCCAGTCCCTTGCCGCCTTCGCCACGTAGGCGTCGAACTCCCGCCAATCGACTGTCTGGCCGTTCTGCGCCTGGAGGGGCGTCGCCGCGACAAGGAGGGCAGATAACAGGTGACGAGCGGACATGGTGCCTCTCAGTGAACGGGTGCGACGGTGCCGGACGGGGTCGGGGCGCTCCTATGCGACGAAGCTCGCGATGGCCTCTGCCACCTCGGCCGGCGCTTCTTCGTGCGGCCAGTGGCCCGCGTGCTCCAGCGTCAACACAGTGGCCTCGGGGAGCAGCTTGCGCCAGCGCTCCAGCTGGTACGGCCGGAACGCGCTGTCCTTCATCCCCCAGATGATCTTCGTCGGGATCGCGCGCAAACGCTCGGCGTGGGCGTACAAGTCCCGGTAGAAGGCCGATGAACCCAGCAGCGCGCGGGCGAGCGCCCAGAGCACCAGCACCCGCGCGTCCCGGTCGCGAAACGGCTCCAGGTACTGCCGGTGAATGGCCTTCGTCAGGTTGGCGCGCCGGCCGTACGCGGACGGCATGATCAGCCTCAGTGACGCGTTGAGGTGCCGGTACATCCAGCGCCCCATGGCGCCGGCGGCAAAGCGCGCCCGGTTCGCCATCTCCCGGTCGTCATCGAACGGCCACATCCAGGAGTTGAGGATGACGAGCCGCGTCACACGCCCTTCGAGCGCGAGGGGGAGGCCGATGGGACCGCCGAAGTCGTGCACGACCATCGCGAACCGGTCGAGTCCGACCGCATTCACGAACTCGCGCAGCCGATCGGCATGCGCCTCGGGAGCGTAGGACGCCGCCCGCGGCCGGTCCGACAGCCCGAAGCCGAGATGATCCGGGGCGACGCAACGGTTCGAATCCGAAACCGCCCGAATCACATGCCGGTACTCGAACGACCACGTGGGCGTGCCGTGGACCAGCAGCGTCGGAGATCCGGATCCCTCGTCCACGTAGTGCAGGCGGCCGCCGCTCACCGCCGCCCATTTCGAGGCGAACGGGTATTCGTGGCGGTCGAGCCAGGCGGGGCCGATGGTCGCGATGCGGGAATCCAACTGTGAGTTGTGAGTTGCGAGTTGTGAGTTGTGAGTTGCGCGTCGCGTGACGCGCGAGTCGTGACTCGGCACGGCCGCCGCGATCATTCCGCCGAGTCACGAGTCACCAATAATCGAATCACCAATCACCAATCACCAATCAGCAATCACCTACTTCTCGTCAACCCTCCTCCCAACCTTGAGGTTATCGAAGTGCATGATGGTATTGAACACGAGAGCGTACGTCCCGATCGTCGACCCGCGCCAGACCGGGTTGTTGGCGAACAGCACCACGTGGCCGCGCTCCACCGGCACGTCGACCACCACCGGCCGCTGCGCGATCTGCGCGCTGTTGCCGAGGAGCCCGGAGACCAGCAGGTCGCGTGCGTCGCTGAAGCGCAGGATGACGCGCGGGCGCTGGTCTGGCGGGATCAGGTTCGTGGGGTTCCGGAGCATGTCGTCGGTGACGGGGCCGAGCTGCCAGGGCTGCGTCGTGACGCGGGGCGGGAGCTGGAACCGGTCTTCCAGCATCGGCGGCCGCCCCTGCACGACATCCGGATCGTCGGGCGTTCCGCGTCCCGTCGCGCGCTGCGGCGTTCCCGCGCCGCCGCCCCGTCCCCCACCACGCGTCGCGCTGACGCTGAAGCTCTCACCGCCGCTGCTGTACACCGCCATGCTGTCGCGGACGCCGTACACGATCGGACTGGCGTCATCCACCACGCGTGAGCGGAGCAGGGAACCGACCACCGCGTTCCCCGGCGGCGTCGTCATCGACACCCCGTTCGTGTAGCCGTAGTTGATCGCGAACTGGGCCGTGTTCTCCACCGCCACCAGCACGCCTCCCTGCCTGACGAACGCCTCGAGGTTGGCGACGCCGGTCCAGCCAAGTCCGGGTCGGATGTCGTCGGTCTGGGCGTAGGTGCCGATGTTGGGCGTCTCCGGCGAATTCCGCCATGGCATCGGATTCCGCCACATCGGGAGCCCCTGGACGATCGCCTGCGGGTTGCCGCCTCCGGGCGGGAACAGGATCACGTCGTACTTCGCGCGCAGGTTCGGATCGCGAGAGGCCTCCTGCGTGCTGATGTACTCGTAAGGAATCCGGAGGTTGTCGAAGGCGAGACGCCACCACCCTTCGGTCTGCGTGCTGAGCCAGGTGTGCATGAGCGCGATGCGCGCCGCACGGACGGGATGGGTCCGGACCGTGGGCGCCGCGGCAACGGCGGCCACCCGGAGGCCAAGTTCGCGGGCGGCGCGGTCGAGATCGGCCGGGCGGATGCCCCGCACGATGAACGATCCGCGCGCATACCGTTGGCCGGCGGCCTCGAACGGTTCCTCGGCGGCCTGCATATCGGCCTCACGGAACCGGAAGCGGAACGTCGCCAGCGCGTTGTCGGCGTTGGCATTGATGAGGAAGACGTCGCCGGTCCCGGTCACGCCGCCGGGAGCCGTGATCGTTCCCGCCACCGCCTCCATGGGGACGCGCAGCACCGTCGTGTCCGTCACCCGGAACGACTGCACGGCGAAGCCCTCGGGGAAGGTCCAGCCGGTGTCGTCGTACGGGTTCGTCTGCGGGTCGTTCGGCGCCCAGTACTGATAGTCCAGCAGCGCGTCCGCGATGCGCGAATACGGCTGGTCCATCCGGATGATGTACGTGCCGGCCGGGAACTCGCGCCGCGAGGCCGAATCCGCCGGCGCTGGGCGCTCGGCGCTTGACGCGCCCACCGTGTCTCGCTGTCCCGCACCCGATGGCCGCTGGCCACGACGCGGGACCTGGACGCTGAACGCCGCCGTCGCTCGTGCGATCTCGACGCGCTGCTTCTGCATCACCCGGAGCAGTTCCGCCTGGGCGCCGGGGCGCGGGTCGTTCGCGGGCAGGACGTACGCAGCCGGCCCTTCGGTGCGCGCCTTCAGGATCGACCGCTTGCTCTTGTCGTAGAAGTTCTGGAGGAAGAGCTTCCGGTTCGTCGCGAAGTAGTTGAGCGAGACCAGCACCCCCGTCTGCTCGTAGTTGTTGTTGTTCCGGAGCGACCACTTCACGCGCGGGAGGGGCGGGTTCTGCCGGTACCAGGTTCGCGACGTCTGGCTCTCGCTCAGGGTCCGCTCGAGCGTTTCGGCACTCCCGCCGTTGCCGAAGGTCTCGTAGAGCCGGCTGATCCCGTTATGCGTCGCGGCGATGAACATCAGGTACCCGGGCGACCAGGTGTCGAAACTCCCGAAGGCGAAGACGCCCGGCATGCCCAGCCGGGTCATTTCCTGGACGTTGTTCCAGCCGATCATGTGCCACTCGTTGGTGAGCAGCGGGTCCACCCAGGCGTTGTAGGGTCCGTCGCCGATGGTGTTGTCGTACAGGTAGGGGACCGACTCGTGGAGGTCGTGCAGGACCTGCGCCTTCCAGTCCACGTAGGTGTTGAGGACGTTCTCGGTGAGCTTGAGCGTCACGCCCATGGCGTCGCGGTTGTTGTCGTGGGCGACGTACTTGCCCCAGTAGAGCAGGTTGGGCCAGGTGCGGTCCGGGTACTTCATGTGCCAGTTGAAGATGTCCACCTGGCGGTCGCGGCCGTCCACCTCGACGATCGGCGTGATGAGCGTGATGAGGTTGTCGCGGATGTGGCGGATGTACGGGCTCTCGTCCACGGCCAGGCGGTAGGCGAGCTCCATGAGGGCGGTCGGCGCGCCGGCTTCCGGGGAGTGGATGGTGCCCGTGACGTAGTAGACCGGCGCGGTGATCCCGGCGAGCCGAGCCGCCTCGGCGTCGTTCATGCCGATGGTGCGCGGGTCGGCCAGCTTCGCCAGGTTGGCCTTGTTCTGCTCCAGGCGGTTCATCAGGGCTTCGCTCGCGACCGCGACGGCGATCATCTCGCGTCCTTCCTCGGTGCGGCCGATGGAGTAGACGCGGACGCGCGGGCTCGCAGCGTCCAGGCGTCGCATGTAGTCGTACACCTCGTGCGAGTACGGCAGCTTGTTGGGCGCCCCGGCGATGTCGCCGAGGACGACTTTTGGCGTGGGCACGGTCCGCGAGGCCGGCAAGTAATCCACCAGCGGGGAGAGGAAGAACTTCTCGGTGGTGTACTCGAGGATCTTCTTCGTGTACTCCTCGTCGATTGGCTGGCGGGGATCGCGACCGGGACGGTCGACGGACGGAACGGGCGAGCGGGAGCTGCCGTTTTGCGCGGCGGCGGGCTGCGCGACGAGACAGCCGGCGAGGAAGAGAATGAACGCGGACGGGCGAGCCATGGGCCGGGGTGTGGGTGAGGACGGAAAGTGCATCGGTGCCACCCGGACGCGCTATAGCGCTCTGCCCGTGTCGCCGCGCACAGGATGCTGAATGCAGCGAGGGCGGCCTTTTGGGCCGCCCTCGCTCACATCCTCGATCCCTCCGCTCAGGGCGCTACGATGACCCGAACGTTGAGGAAACTCGCGACGCCCTGGTCCCGAGCGCGGATCGCCAGGATATTCACGCCAGCAACGGTGTTCACGAGGAACACCTGGTCGTGTGCCTCGTTGCCGGGGTCGGGGCAACCCCCGTGGAGGAACGGCGATTCGTTCAGCTTTGTGCCGTTGAACCAGACTTCCATGACATCGTTGTCGATGGAAACGTTGATCTTGACGGCCGTCACCGACGCAGTACTGAACAGCTTCCGAACGAGGAGATCGGTGTTCAGCGTCCACGGCGTTGTCGTTGCCAGACAATACCCGCTTGGGGAACCGAACGGGCTCCCGTTGTTCAGGGTGAAGCCATTGGCCACCGGGTTGAAACCAAGCGAATACCAGCCCGCTGGAGCCGTATCCGCAGCGCCGATCTCCTTGGCCGACCAGCCGTCATCGCCGAACCCGAACAGTCCGTCGTTTACCGGCTCCACAAATGCTGTCGCGTTGAACTCGACGGAACCGACTTCCACGGGCTCAGGCACCGGACCACCCGGCGGATCGGACCCGTCGAAGTGCGCCTGAATGGGCTGGAATGGATCGACGACGTCATCACGCGGACCGTTGTTGTCATCACCCGCCAGGCCGCGCCCGCAGGCGTACAGCGTGTTCGGCCCTTCGACCAGCGTCCAGGCACGACTCGCAAGGCCATCTGATAAGGTGACCTGGCCAGCGTCGGCCAGACAGTTCGCGAGCGAGGCCCCGAACCGGACCCTCGCGCCGGCCACCGCATCACCGCCGAGGTCCTTCACGATCACCTTGGGTGCGACCGGCGCCGTTCCGGGAGGCGCGATCTGATCGTCGCCCTCCACGATCTCCAGCCTGGACGGCAGCGCGAACTGGAAGTCGCTGAAGTCCTCGGTCAGCCCACCCGCGCCGACGTCCAGCATCACCGCCCTCGCGTACAGCGGCTTCGGGGCCACCATCGCTACCAGATGCCGTCCGGCGGACCGGAACTCGCCGCGCGCCAGGTTCGCGAAGAACCCCTTCACGCTTCCCGAGAAACCAACCTGCTCCTCGCAGCCGTCGGCGTGCGGCAGGGCCGCGAACGTGTTCGGCGCGTCGAACCGGTGGAGCGTGATCCGCTCCCTCTGTTCCGCGGTCATGCCCCCGGTGAACGGCGAGATGTCACAGATGAAGATCGTCGCGGCGACGTCCAATCCCCCTTCGGGGAGCGGCGGGTCCGCCGTGATGCGCATGCACGGCCCGAAGACCGGCAGGTCCGTCACCGACGGATTGAGGGTGTTGTTTGCCGGGTTCGGATCGCACGGCTCGACCGTGATCGTGGTGTTGCCGCCCGTTCCCTGTGGCGGGATCTCGACGCCCGAGTTCCCCACGACCCCCGGGATGTTCACGTCGACCGTCCCGCCGCCGGCGAGGTTGACGGTCTCTGTCGCGCAGGGGCCCGTCCCCGGAACTTCGCAGAGCGCGTACCGTTCGATGCGGAACTTCACCGGCACCGTCCGCCCATCCACGAGCGGCACGAACTCACCGGTGTTCACATTCCTGAGTCCGGATCCGTTCGCCGCGGTCTGAATGTCGGCGAAGCCGAGCTCCGACGAACCGACTTTCACCCGGACGCGATAGAACACGTCCGCCGCCGAATTCGGTACCGTCCAGTTGTACTGATAGTGCTCACCCGTCGGTCCGGGGAGCGTGGCGCCATTCGTATAGCCGCCGGCCTTGCACGGCGTGCCGGCGTTGACCGCCGCAGCGCTGGCGGCATCGAGCGCACAGACGCTCACCGTGGGCGTGAGGGCTGCGTTGAACGCGCTCGCCTCGTAGTCCGGACTGCCGACCGGATTCGGCACCATGGGCGGGAGGAAGAAGAAGTCCGGATTCCCTCCCGAGTGGGTGCCGTCGGAGATCAGCAGCGATGGCGGCGAGATCTGGGCCTCGCGGGGCCGCGTTGTCTCCTCCCCCACGCAAGCAGCGACGATGAGCAGGACAGGCAACCGCAGGGTACGACGGTCCATGTTGACCTCCTCCCTACTCGGAGAATCGCCTCCGTGCTTGCACCCGACGCCGAGTGTCAGGGGATGCAAGCCACAAGCATACATCCGCTTGCCAAAAGTGGACAGGGGGCTCGGTGATTTATTGCAGGCGGCGTGCCAGGCCTACCGGGTCCGGTCGAGCAGGCGCCGGAACCCGGGCTCGTTCTGGAGGTCGCGATACCACCAGTGCAGGTTCCCGCCCACGCGGAACGAGTGGTCCGGGTTCGCCGCTACGTAGGCGGTCATGAGCGAGATCGCCCGATCGAGGTCACCGAACTGGGCGTGCATCACCGCCGCGTACCCCGGCAGCTCCTGTCGGGGATCGACCTCGCGGTTCCCCATCCCCTCCTGAATCACCCGGCGGGCGCTGTCGAGCATCCCCGCCTGTTGCGGGCCCGCCGCAAGCGTCCGGGCCTGCCGGCCGATCACGCCCCCGACCAGCACCCTGGCCAGATGCGACTGGAAGGGTCGCTGGGCCGGCGGCACGAGGGAGTCCAGCCTCGCGGCCAGCTGCCATGCCAGCGCCACGTCCGGCGTCTCGTCCGGCGCGAGGAGGAGCCAGAGCCGGCACACGGTAAACGCCGGATTCCGGGGGAACCGGCGGCCGCCTTCGGCGCACCACTTCCTGGCCTCGGCGAACAGCTGGGTATCGTACGATCCGAAGAAGAGCCGGTTCAGGATGGCGGCCGAGTTGGAGAGGAACTCGTCGCGCTGGTACGCCGTGCGCGCCTGCGTGAGGGACGCCGGCACGTCCTTCTTGTCGTAGTACACGAAGCTCAGGGTCGCGTAGGCGGTGATCAGGCCGTCGTCCCGCTGGATCGCCGCGAGCAGATCCTCCTCAGCGCTGTTGAGGAGCGCTTCTCGCACCACAGGATCCATCGTGAGCCGGCCGTTGGCCCACTGCGCGTACTTGATCGTGCCGCGCCACTCGAGTGCCTTGGCAGAGGACGCGTCGACGGCCAGCGCCGCCTCGACTCGCGCCATGGCGGAGTCCAGCACGGCCCCGACCGCGGCGGGAGGGACGTACCGGCGCCGATCGTACGCCACCTGAACGGCCTGGAGCGCCGGCTCGATCCAGCGATCGTCGGCTGCGCGCGCATCGCGAATCAGGGAATCGGCCAGCGCGAGCCGCGACAGCGCGCTATCCGGATTCGCCGGGCCGAACGCCGCCGCTTCGCGGCGAGCGCGTTCGGCCCGGCTGAGCAGACTCCAGGCCGCCATGCTCCGCGTGCCGGCCTGCGACTCGCGCAACTGGATCTCCGCGCCCAGCACGTCCCGCAGTGCGATCGAGACTTCGCGGGCCACCTCCCCTTCCGCCGAGAAGAGCGAGTCGCGCAGGACGCTCACCGTCCGCGCGCGTCCGAGATTCCCGCCGTCGCCGTCGTAGAGCCGCGTCGTGATCGTGACACGCTGCGCGCCATCGGGTTCGACGGTGCCCTCCACGAGCATCCCGACCCCCAGGGCCCGGGCGACGCTGTCCCTCGCGACGTCCGCCTCCCGGAACGGCGCCACGCCATTCGGCGAAATGACCGTCAGCGTGCGGGCCGTGGACAGCTCGCGGATGAGCGACTCGGTCAGTCGGTCGGCCGCGGGTCGAAGCTCGTCCACGTCGCCGCCAGAGACGGTGAAGTACCTGACCGCGATCTTGCGCGCCAGCGGATCGGCGGCGACCGAACCGGCACCGTCGCCGCTCAGCAACTGCACCCCGATCCAGCCCGCCGCGGCCAGCGCCGCCACGCCGCCACCGATCGCCCACGGCTTCTTCCACCAGGCGGGGGCTTCGGCGGCCGGATACACGCGGCTCGCCCCTGTCGGAACCCGCCGTTGCGCGGTGTGGCGCGTCATCGCCCGCCGCGTGGCCGTCGCCCCCAGCGGAGTCCCCATGATCTCGCAGAACTCGGCCAGCGTCCTGGGGCGGTCGGCCACGGCCTTCTCCATCGCCGCGAAGATCGCTTCCTCGACCTCCTCGGGGACCGACGGCCGGACGATGCGGATGCTGGGCACGGCCTCCATGGCGTGCTTCGCCATGATCGCCATCGAGTTCGGGCCGGTGAACGGCGGCTCCCCGGCCAGCATCTCGTACAGCATGCAGCCCAGGCTGTAGATGTCGGCCGCCGGGCCCACGTTCTCGCCGGTCGACTGCTCGGGGCTCATGTACACCGGCGTCCCGACCGCCATCCCGGTCTGCGTGAGCTTCTGTTGCCCGGCCTCGCTGCGCGCCCGCGCGATGCCGAAGTCGGCCACCAGCGCGTGGCCGTTCGCCAGCATCACGTTCTCGGGCTTGATGTCGCGGTGGACGATCCCCTGCGCGTGCGCGTAGCCGAGGGCGTCGGCGACTTCCAGCGTGATCTGGATGGCTTCGTCGACCGACAGCTGTTTCTCGCGATCGAGCTTGTCGCGGACCGATTCCCCCTCGATGAAGGGCATCACGTAGTACAGCAGCCCGCCGGCGTCGCCGGAGTCGATCAGTCCCAGGATGTGCGGATGCTGGAGCCTGGCGGCGAGCTTGATCTCCCGCTCGAACCGTTCCCCGCCGATCGTCGCCGAGAGGTCCGGGTGCAGGACCTTGATGGCCACCTGCCGTTCGTGGCGGACGTCGGTGGCCAGGTAGACCGTGGCCATGCCGCCGTGGCCCAGCTCGCGCTCGACGCTGTACCGTCCGGCGAGCGCCGCCTTCAGCTGCTCCAGTTGCTCGAGGTCGGCCACGGATCAGCGGGGCGCGGGTGATGTCGCCGCCGCCTGCTTCTCCCAGACGAAACGGCGGAGGAACTTCCCGATCCGGTCCCACGTGTCGAGCCAGACGCTGTGCAGCATCGATTCGTGCAGGTCGTCCGGGATCACCATGAGTTCATAATGGATGTCGCGGGCCCGAAGCAACTGCACCAGGCCCACCGTCTGCGCGAAATCCACGTTCCGGTCGTCGTCGCCGTGCACGAGGAACACCGGCGACTTCCACGTGTCGATGGCCGCGATGGCCGACGACCGGTACGAGACCGCCGCCGTGTCGAGCGAACTGCCCCAGAGGTGGACGCCGGCCAGGTCCGCCCCGGCCACGAAGATGTCCGAGTTCCGCGCCAGCGCCTGCGACGTAAGCACCCCGCCGTACGACAGTCCCCAGATCCCCACCCGGGCCGGGTCCACGTCCGGACGGGATTGCAGATACTTCCCGGCGGCCAGCACGTCCTGGTACTCGGCGTTCCCGTTCCGCCCGGTGTTAGGCGCCTGCCGGAACGACCGGCCGTAGCCCACGCCGCTCCGGAAGTTGACCGAGAGCACCACGTACCCCTGGCTCGCCAGCCACTGGTTGTAGGCGTAGGCCCAGTGATAGAACTGCATGTAGTGGTAGCCCGGCAGCATCTGCCGCACCGGGCCGCCGTGCACGAAGATGAGCGCCGGCCGGCGCTCGCCGGGCTTGAGGTCCGCCGGCAGGAAGAGCTGGTTCGGCACCTCGAGGCCGTCCGGGGCCCTGAAACGCACGACCTCCGGCACGACGTGCGCCTCGGCCGGGAAGTCCCTGGGCAGGGTGGGGAAGATGACCCGCGCCTTGCCCCCCGCGGCCGGGACCAGTCCCACCGACGCCGGCTGCTTCGCGTCGAAGTAGAGCACGCCGACCTGCCGCCCCGAGCCTAACGGCTGCGGATACGTCTCGATGCCGTCCCCGCTCGTCACCTGCCGCGGCGTCCCGCCGGCCACCGGAACGGCCCAGATGTCGCGCCGCTCGATGTCGGTGGCGTTCGTGCAGTAGTAGAGCGTCTTCCCGTCGGGAGAGAGCGTGGCCGAGGTCGCGTCCTCGATCAGTCCGTCGGTGGTGGTGAGGAGGATCGGGCGATCGGTCGTGCCGTCGAGCTTCACCGACCAGTACCGGTCCCACTCGTCGTTCACCGGCGAGAGCGGGAAGACGAGGTGTCCGTCCCCCCAGAACATCCGGGCGATGGTGTTGAAGACCGGCTCGTTCGGGAGATTGTGCCAGACTTCGCGGGCCGTCATGGCGCTTTCGGCCACGTGGCTCAGCGTGTCCCGCGGGATGTCGGCGACCATGATGGAGAGCGTGTACCCGCCACGGAACGTGGCGCGACAGAGGCCGGGGAACATCCGGTCGACGGCATTCGCGGTGTCGGGCGCGCCGCCGAACCGCCCGCCCCCTCGTCCTCCGTCCCCGCCCTGTCCCGCGCACACCCCCGGCGATCCACCGCGCCCGGCCGGCCCCGCCGGGTTGCCGAGGGAGGCCGCGCCAGCGCCAACCTGTCCCTGGCGTCCGAACGGTAGCCCCGGCCGTCGCGTGAAGGCGAGCTGCCGCCCGTCCGGAGACCACGTGGGGAGCGCATCGAAGTCCACGCTGGGGGCGACATAGGTGACCGACCGCGTCGCGACGTCGTAGAGGCCGATGAACGAGTGGTTCGTCCGATTGGAGACGAAGGCGATCTTGCGGCCATCCGGCGACCAGCGCGGGGAGCTGTTCACTCCCCAGGCCATGATGAACGGCTTCTCGCCCTTGTCGATCTCCGTCACGGGCGGCGCCTGGGAGACGCGCGCACGGTAGATCTGTCCCTCCTTCACGTAGAGGACGAACCGGCCGTCAGGGGACAGCTCCGGAGCGCTTCCCTCGGCGATCCGGAAGGCGCTCGAGCCCGGCGCGGTGCGGACGGCCCAGATCTCGCGCTTCGGACCGTCCGGGTCGTGCGACGGGTTCGCGATCCAGCCGTCGCGGTTCGGCGCCGAGCCGCGAACGAAGACCGCCACGCCGCCGTCATCCGACAGGCGCACGTCGGTGACGTCGATCCCGTTGTCCTCCAGGAATCTCGTCAGGCGGACGGGACGGAAGTCGGGCGCGGCGGCGGTGTACACGTTGCGGAGGCCGCGGTCATACGCCATCCAGGCCAGGCGGTCGGCCTTTTTCGCCGCCACGAGATCGAGTGGCGACGCCGGACTCATGAACTGCTCGATCGTCGGCTTCGACTGGGCGTCCGCGTCGGCAACGACGAGGGCGGCCAGCAGCACGGTGACGCAGGCGCGCGGAAGGGTCGGAACCATGGGGATCTCCTGATCGCGGCGCGGGGCTGGGCGGCCGGATGGGAGACGCTAACACGGCGCGGCGGGGCTGACCAGACCACGGTTCCCCGGCTAAATCATCCCGCGAATGGCTGCGGACCTGCCCCCCGAACTCCAGTTCCTCGGCAACGCCACCGACCCCGCCGCCCGAGAGGACGGCTGGTCCCGATTCGTGGCGCAGTACACACGCCTGCTCATGAAGGCGAGCGCGGAGTTCGGCGGCGGGTACGACGACCGCATGAACCGATACCGGTTCGTGCTCGAGTCATTGCGACAGGATGACTACCGGCGTCTGCGCGGCTACCGGAGCATGGCTGGCGGCTCCGTCGCGGCGTGGCTCGTGGTCGTGGCTCGCCGGCTGTGCCTGGATCACGAGCGGCGCGAGGCCGGGCGTCCGCGCTCGCGCGAGGCCACCGAGGCCCGACAGTCGGAGTGGAGGCTCCGCCGCGCCCTCGCCCGCGGCGGCGCCGCCGAG